>DASQTS010000112.1:0-5238 GCA_035641775.1 Thermoleophilaceae bacterium | reverse complement strand
CGGAACTCGTGGTCGGTGCTCACCGGGCGCTCTGATGCCACGGACGAAGTCTCTCCGAAGCGCCCCCGGCAGGACTCGAACCTGCGACCCGCGGCTTAGAAGGCCGCCGCTCTATCCAGCTGAGCTACCGGGGCAACGGGTTAAGGGTAGGTCAGCGGCCGGGCAGGTCAGCGCCCGCCGCCCCCGCCGATCGACGAGCCGGAGAAGAAGAAGAACCAGACCTCGAAGGCCGCGGCCGCGATGAGGACCGTGACGACGACCACCCGCTCGGCTCCGGATATGCGCGCGGCCGCCCGCTGATCGGGCCGCTCGCCGCGCATGCTGCGAAGCCACGGCGCGTGCGTACGCACCGTCGGCGCGGTGCCGGTGGCGTCCTGATAGGCCGACATGACGACCTTGAGGAGCTGGTAGAGGCCCCAGCTGAACGCGATCAGGGCGATGATCACGATCGCGTAGGCACCCATGGACGGCTGGCTGTTCTCGCCCTGGACCTTCGAGCCGAGCCACACCGCAAGCAGCGGGCTCCCCGTCCAGACATTGAGGGCGAGGAACGCCATGGCGGCGGCGAGCAGAATCGGCTTGAGCCGTCCGCGATGCTGCGACTCCTGTGCCGTTTCGGCCATGTCGGAATCGGGGCGCCCGGATTTGAACCGGGGACCTCCGCCACCCAAAGGCGGCGCGCTACCAGGCTGCGCCACGCCCCGTGGGGCAAGTGTAAGCCGCGCCTCGGCTCGCGCTAGGGTGGCGCGGCTCATGGCCGATGTTCAGCCGTTCAGGACGATGAGGTACGACCCGGCCGTGGCGGGGTCGCTCGACGAGCTGATCGCTCCGCCATATGACGTCATCGACGACGAGCTGCGGGCGGAGCTGGCCGCGAAGAGTCCCTTCAACGTCGTCGAGCTCGACCTTCCGCGCGGCTACGAGGCGGCCGCCGCGACGCTCGCGGAGTGGCGCGACAAGGGCGCCCTCGTCCAGGAGGACGAGCCGGCCATGTGGGTGCTGCGGCAGGAGTACACCGCTCCGGATGGCTCGACGCGCACCCGTACCGGCTTCTTCGCGCGCGTGCGCGTGGAGGAATATGGCCCTGGCAGGATCCGGCCGCACGAGCGGACCCATCCCGGGCCGAAGGAGGACCGCCTGAAGCTCACTCGGGCGACGAAGGCCAACCTCTCCCCCATCTTCAGCCTCTTCCCCGACCCCAGCGGCGCCGCACGCGAGGCGCTCGCGCAGGCCACGGAGGCCGAGCCGTTCGCAGGGGCCACGGACCACGAGGGCACCCGCAACGCCCTCTGGCGGGTGGCCGACCCGGACGGCATGGCAGCACTCCAGGGAGCGCTCGCGGACGCCGAGCTCCTGATCGCCGATGGCCACCACCGCTACGAGACCGCGCGCGTCTACGCCGACGAGGTCGGCGGCGAGGGCGACCACCGCTACGTGCTCATGCTGCTGGTCGCGCTCGAGGACCCGGGCCTGCTCGTCTTCCCCACCCACCGGCTCCTGGCCGGCCTCAAGGACGACACCGACAAGCAGATCGCCATCCGCGACGCCGCCAGGCGCGACTTCGACATCGAGGAGCTCGGCGACACCCGCGAACTCGAGCCGCCGGGCGGCGCCGAGAAGGTCGCCTTCGGCTACATGGACAGCTTCTTCAAGCGGCCCTTCCGCTTCACACTGAAGGACCAGCGCATCGCGGACGACGCGCTCACCGGGATGCCCGAGCCATACCGCCGGCTCGACACGGCCGTGCTGGAGGCGATCGTCCTCCGCGGCGCGCTCGGCATGAGCGAGGACGACATCTCACACCTCCGGGGGCTCGACTACTCGAAGAGCCTCGACGACGCGATCGAGCGAGTCGAGTCCGGCGAAGCCGACGCCGGCTTCTTCATGCGCGCCACCCCGGTCGAGCAGGTGCGCGAGGTGGCGGAGACGGGTGAGTCGATGCCGCCCAAGTCCACCTACTTCTATCCGAAGGTCCCGACCGGCCTCGTGTTCAATCCACTGGCGTGAAGATCTACACGCGCAAGGGAGACGACGGCACCACTGGCCTATGGTACGGCGGACGTGTGCCGAAGTTCGCGGGCCGGCCGGAGGCGTACGGCTCGGTCGACGAGGCCGCCTCGGCGCTCGGACTGGCCCGCGCGGCGGCCGAGAAGCCGGGCGAGCTCTACGACGACATCCTCCGCCTCCAGAACGAGCTGTTCATCGCCGGCGCCGAGCTGGCCACCGCGCCCGAGGCGGCCGAACGCCTCGAGCCCGGGGTGTCGAAGGTCACGCCTGACATGATCGCGCGGCTCGAGAGCGACATCGACCGCTACATGGAGCGCGTCGAGCTGCCGCCCAAGTTCGTCATCCCCGGCGGCACGGAACTGTCCGCTCGCTTGGACGTGGCGCGCGCGGCTGTGCGCCGGGCCGAGCGCCGGGTAGCGGAGCTGAAGAATGACGGCGAGCTCGCCGACGACACCGTCCTGATGTACCTGAACCGGCTCTCCGACGCGGTCTACGCGATGGCCCGCTTCGCGGACGAGCCGGAGCCTGAGCTCTTCGAGGGGAGAGGATGAAAGCAACCGCACGCCGTGAGAACGGCACGCTTCGACACGAGGTCGAGATGCGCGACCACACGCTATTCGCCGACGAGCCCAAGGACGAGGGCGGCGACGACTCCGGCCCGAGTCCCCAGGAGCTCCTGGCCGCCAGCCTGGCGAGCTGCACCGCGATCACGATCGAGATGTACGCCATCCGAAAAGGCTGGGACATCGGCGACGTGACGGTCCAGGTGGACTACGAGCCGGCGCAGCGCGGGTCCCCGACACGCTTCAAGATGCGGGTGGACCTCCCCAAGGAGCTGCCCGAGGAGCAGCGCGAGCGGCTGATGCAGATCGGGGCGAAGTGCCCGGTGCACCGGGTGCTCGAGGGCGAGGTGATGTTCGAGGAGAGCGTCGAGCTGGTCTAGACGGCCGCCCGCTTTACGCCGCCCCGCAAGCCAAGCTTGCGCTGCGGCGCTCCCACATCGAGAGCTGGTCCAGCGCCCGGAACCCCTCGCGCTCGTAGACCGGGGAGCCCATCTTGGTTGCCACGAGCGAGGCGGTCTCGCTGCCTCGCTCGGCGGCGTCTGCGAGGGCCTGCCGCAGCAGGTCGCCGGCGATGCCGCGGCCGCGCGCCTCGGGCACCACCGCGACCATCTGCACCTCGGTGTTGCCCTCGTGGTCCGCCGAGGTCATGCAGCCAACCGGGCGGCCGTCGTGGCGGAACACGTAGATGTGGACCGCGCCGTCGGGGAGCGTTTGCAGCGCGCGCGAAAAGGAGTCCGTGCCGAACGTGTACGCCTGGTCGTTGACCTGGCCGACCTCCTCGACCCGTCCATCCGAGATCGAGTCGGGGTGCGATGGGGGCTGCAGGTTCTCGAGATCGTGGAGCATCGCCACGGGCTTGGCGTCTAGCAAGTGGCCGCGGCTCTCGAGGAAGCGCCCGGCCGCGTCGCCGTCTTCGCCGGGCGGCACCCAGACCGTCCACTTCGCGCCGATCTCGCGGTAGGCGGAGGCGATCTCATCGTAGGCCGCCTCGAGCTGAGGCGCGCTCCGGAAGAGCACCGCGTTCACCACCGCGCGCTCCGGCGCGGCCGGCACAACCGCGGCCACGACCCCGTCCAGCTCGAGCACGCGCGCACCGTCGGACGCACCGCCCACCAGGCGGTACCAGTGGAACATCGACTCCAGAACGCGGTCGATCACGTGATCGTGGCGCCGGCGGCGCTGAGCTCGTCGAGCGCACGCTCGGAGTCGCCCGGCTGCACGTCGATGCCCCGGATCCCGGCGCGGTCCACGGTTACCCGAAAGCCCTGGCGCAGAGCGTCGGCGGCGGTGTGCCTCACGCAGTAGTCGGTTGCCAGCCCGACCACGGTCACCTCGTCGATGTCGTTCCTCCGAAGCACGTCTGCCAGCTCGGTCTCCTCGAAGCCGGAGTAGCCCTCGAGCTGCGGCTCATAGCCGGCATCGATGATCACGTCCACCTTCGCGCGGTCCAGCCCGTCGTGGAGCTCCGCGCCGGGAGTGCCCTGCACGCAGTGCGGCGGCCAGGGGCCGCCCTGCTCCGCGAACGATGCGTGATTCGCCGGGTGCCAGTCGCGCGTGGCCACGACCAGGTCGAAGTCCCCGGAGTCGATCAGCTCCTGCACCCGACCGGCGATGGCGTCGCCGTCGGGCACGGGCAGCGCGCCACCAGGTGTGAAGTCGTTCTGGAAGTCGATGATGAGTAGGGCGCGTCCCACACTCCGATAATAGGCGCGTGCGGGAGTACCTCCTGACTCCAGAAGAGGCCGCGGCGATGGACGCGCCGGGCACGAAGGACGCGGCCGTGTTGGTCCCGCTGTCCGGCGACCCGCTGACCGCCGTCTTCACCGAGCGGCGCGCGGACCTCCGCCGGCACGCAGGCGAGATCTCGTTCCCCGGCGGTCGCCAGGACCACCCGGACGAGGACCTCCGCGCCACCGCGTTGAGGGAGGCGGAGGAGGAGATCGGACTGGACCCGGCCGGTGTCGAGCTGGTCGGGGCCCTGCCGCCCGTGGGGACGTTCGTCACCGGCTACCGGATCTTCCCGTTCGTCGGGCTGATCCAGCCCGGCCAGACTTGGAGGCCTCAGGCGAGCGAGGTGGCGGAAGTGCTCGAGTTCACGCTCGCGGACCTCGTTCGTGGACACGAGATGCAGCGGCTGATCCGCAAGGGCGTGCCGATCAAGACGCCCACCTACACCGTCGACGGCCACCTCGTGTGGGGAGCGACCGCACGGATCGTGCAGTCGCTCCTCGAACGGGTCGCCCCTCTGCTCTAGACGTCCTTCTCGATCGGGACGGCCACCATGTTGCCCCACTCGGTCCACGAGCCGTCGTAGTTCTTGACGTCGCTCTCGCCGAGCAGCTCGTGCAGCACGAACCAGGTGTGCGCGGAGCGCTCGCCGATGCGGCAGTAGGCGATGATCGCGTTGCCGTCCACCACGCCCTTGCCGCTGTAGAGCTCGCGGAGCTCGTCAGCGGACTTGAACGTGCCGTCCTCCTTCACGGCCTGCGCCCACGGCACGGACGCGGCGCCCGGGATGTGGCCGGCGCGCTGCGCGCCCTCCTGCTCGTAGCCCGCCATGGCGATCAGCTCGCCCGAGAACTCCTGCGGCGAGCGGACGTCCACGAGGCGCGTGTTCGAGTCGAGCGCGTCGAGCACCTCGTCGCGCTTCGCGCGGATGGCGGGATCG
>DASQTS010000111.1:0-6259 GCA_035641775.1 Thermoleophilaceae bacterium | reverse complement strand
AACTCCCACCAGCTCTGGTTCTCGTACTCCGCGAAGCGCCGCTCCTCGGAGCTCGTCAGGAGCAGCAGCAGCCGGTCCACGAAGAAGGCGGTGTCTCGCGGCGGGATCCGGACGCGCTTGCCGTACTCGAAGAGGAAGCGGAAGCCCCTGTCGAGGTCGGCGAGGTTGCGCGGCAGGTGAACGGGCGCCAGCAGCTCCTCGCCCTCCTTCGAGGCGATCTGGACCTCGCTGGCGGCCACGAGGTTGTGGAAGACGGTGCGACCGCCGTGCGGGATCCGGCGCATCGTGTCCGGCAGGTGGCGGTAGAAGCCGGGGAAGAAGCGGAAGCCGTGCTCGCCCGGCAGCGGCGGGCGTCCGCCGTCGCCGGACCCCTGGAGCGGGAAGCTCCGCGCCTTCCCGCCGGCGGCGTCGCGGGTCTCGAGCACGATGACGTCGAAGCCGCGCTCGCCCAGCTCATGAGCCGCGCTGAGGCCGCCTACGCCGCCACCGAGAACGAGCACCCGACCGGACATGGCGACAGTCTTACGCCTGCGAGCCACGCGTAGACTCGAAGCATGGGCAAGACCTGGGTTCTCGACACCGACACGAAGGGCACCGGCGCGCGGATGGTGCCCCTCGAGGACGTGCTCGCGAAGCCCGAGGCAGAGCCCGAGAGCAGGCCGGGCAGGCGCCACCCCGCACCCAGGGACCAGCCGAAACGCCCGCGGCGGACGCGCGGCGAGGCAGTCGAGAAGAGCGCCACGGCGCTGCCGGCGGGCCACGTCAGGAAGAAGGCCACCGGCGAGCTGGGCAGGGTGCGCGCGGTGGATTCCGCCGCCGGCACCGTGACCGTGCAGTGGCTGAAGCAGGGCCGCACGTCGACCGTGCCCCTGACGCACGTGTCGCGCCGCTAGGCGCTGCGGCGGCGTGACGGTCGCGCTGGTCAGGAGCTCTTGACAATGAGGCTCTCGAGCGTGTTGCCGGCGTGGCGGCAGGCGTCGATCGCTTCCTCGAGCCGCTCGTAGATGTCCTTCCAGCGGACCACGACCATCGGGTCGATGCCGCCATCGAAGAGCGAGCTGAGGGCTTCGCGCTCGAGCCCGTCGCCCTCGTGCTCGAGCTCTTGGAGCGCGACGATGTGCGGGCGCAGGTCGGCGGGCCGGCGCAGCCTCGTCAGGGCGGTCGCGAGCTCGCTCCCAGCGCGCTCGAGCACGGACGCGAGCGCGATCGCCTGCTCCGTCGCCACCTCGATGCGGTAGAGGCCCATGAAGTCGGCGACCTCCTCGGCCAGGTCCACGACGTCATCGAGCTCGGAGATCAGCTCGTGCGCGTCCGCGGCCGAGAACGGCGTCGCGGCCTTCACGTTGAGGTGCTGGATGACGTCGTGGGTGATCCGATCGCCCTGCGTCTCGAGCTCCTTCAGCTCGAAGCGGAGCCGCGTGCCGTCGTCGGGCCAGTCCGCGACGAGCCTTGCGAGCAGCTCGGTCGCACGCTTCACGTTGGCACCGGCTCGTTCGAAGAGCGTGTAGAAGCTCTCGTAGCGCGGCGCGCTCGCGAATAACCCCAGCACCCGGTCGGCCTTCGGCATCCGGGCTGACGATCCCAGCGGAGCGCGCCGCTGCGGTTACAAGCTTGTGAAGGAGCAGCGCGGCGCGGCCGAGGGCGGCAGGGACTCGAGTGCCTCAAGCTCGAACGCGAGAGCCGTGACGACCGGGTGCTCGCCCAGCTCACGCTCGAGCATCCGGCGGCTGGCGATGTAGTGCTCGAGCTTCATGCGCAATCCCGCGTCGCCCGTGGAGCCCGCGTCGCACGCGGCGCGGATCCGGATCTCACGGACCTTCGACAGCTTGTCGGCGGCGAAGACGGCGGCCGCCTCGGCCCCGGCGGCCGCGACCTGGCGCCGGAGCCGCGCCTTGCGCTCCACGGGGTCCGAAACGGCCGGGTCCTCGCTGACCGCCTCCACGAGGCGCGCGATCAGCGGCCCGAAGCGCATCCGCAGCTCGACCACCGTGGTGTCGGAGCTCTCAAGGATGTCGTGCAGGAGGCCCGCGGTCACGACGCGCTCGGGGTAGCCGAACACGTGCAGCAGCGCGCCCACCTCCAGCGGGTGGAGGAGGAAGGGCGCCGCGTCCGCCTCGCGCACCTGGCCGGCGTGGCGCTCGGCCGTGAACTCGAACGCCTCGGAGGCGAGCGGAAGGCCGTCGAGGTACGACGGGCGGCTGACGGCGTTGGGGGCGGTCCGGATCAAGAGGCTCGGGCAGATCCTCCCCGGAGCAGCGCTCGGTCGCCTCGCCGAAGTCCGCTATTTGCGGGATATGCCGGTGCGCGCGACGTACGACCGCCCGGCGCGAACGAGCACCGTCCCGCCGCGGCGCTGGCGCACCTCGAACCTCGGGCCCCAGAACCGGCCCGCCTGGAGCCGGCCGTCGGACCCCACGTTGCTGATGAGGCTGGACGTCGCCCGTCCGGGCGTCGAGCACGGATCCCACCATCCCGGATGCGCTCCTCACGAAGTCGGGTCCGCTTGACGCGGCGGAGTGGGAGTTCATGCGCCAGCACACCGTCATCGGAGTGCGGATGCTCCACATGGCGCCGGCGCTCGCGGGCGTGGCGCGGCTGGTCCGCTGGAGCCACGAGCGCGTGGACGGCGGGGGCTACCCCGACGGCCTGGTCGGCGACGAGATACCGCTCGGCACCCGCATCGTCTCCGTCTGCGACGCCCTTCGACGCGATGACCTCGGACCGGCCCTACCAGCGCGCCATGTCAACAGACGCGGCGGTCGCCGAGCTGCTGCGCCATTCCGTCGCCGCCTAAGCACGCGGCGCCCGGCGTCGGTCAGTCCGGGTACTCGTCCTTGCGCCAGGCGCGGAACTCGTCGGTCGGCTGCTTGGGCGTTCGCTCGAGCAGGAAGAAGTGGTACGGCGCAACGAACGGATCGGGTGCCGAGACCGTGTAGGCGTGGTAGACGGTGCCGTTCTCACGGGTGAACGCGATAAAGCTCGGGTTCTCGCGCAGGCCGTCCTCGAGCTTGGCTCCGACCTGCCGCGACCAGTCCTGAAGCCAATCGGGCGGGTCGTCGAGGATCTCGTTGACCTCGGGGATCTGCTGCGCCTGCTCGGGCGTGAGAGCCAGCCCGAAGTCGAACGGGAAGTCCGTCCCGTTCGTCGACACGTACGGGAACTGCCAGCCCATGCGCTCCTTGTAGGCGATGAGCCGGTCGATCGGCGCGCGCGAGAAGCAGATGAGCGTCACGTCGCGGTGGGCCAGATGCACGCGCGTGGCGTCGAGCTCGTCGCCGAGGTTCGAACACCCGGGGCAGGCGCCGACCCCGTAGTCGGGCCCGAACATGATGTTGTAGGCGAGCAGCTGCGAGCGCCCGTCGAAGAGCTCGGCGAGCGTCTTCTTCCCGTCCTCGGTGTCGAACTCGTACTCCTTTTCCACCGCCACCCAGGGCAGCTCACGCCGCCGCTCCGTCACCTTCCGGGTCAGCTCGGCGTGCTCGGCCTCGAGCTTCCCAAGGTCGTCGCGAGCCGCCTGCCACTCCTCGCGCGTCGCGGTCCTGTGTTCGGGCATCGTGCGCCTCCTTGTCGGCCGTTCGCAGCGTGATACCACTTTCCGCGACCGGAGCTGGGGCTGACCCGAACGCCGCTTGGCGTTATACCTAGACGCGCGTGGCGGGCCTTCGAGCACGGCCGCTTGCGCGCGGACCCAGTGCCCTCAGATCTGCTCCGCACATGGCGCACTCGTCAGCACCGTCGGGGAGACGCTCCGTGCACAGCGGACAACGCGCGGGCTCGTCTTCGGCCTTTGGCTTTCGCCTGAACAGTCCCATGCCTCTCCTTTCGCCGGCGGGTTACTCGAGCTTTGCGCCAAACCGGGCGGGGCTCCATGCATAAAAGGCCCCATTCGGTTCTGGGCAGCCGCAGGTACGCTCGACAGCGTTGAACCGATGACTCCGATGCGACCTGGCGCAGGATCGGTGTTTGACGCCCGCGCGACGTCGGTGTCGGACGACGGCCGGACATCAGCCGTATCCCCGAGGCGCACGCGCCGGATCCCGCTGCTGTGGCTGATTTTCCTCGCGAACGCATTGGTGCTCGCCGTCGGGCTTCTGCTCTTGGCGTTCACGCCCATCACGGTCCACGCGCCGATCGAGCTCGGCCAGTTCGCGCTCCTGTTCGCCGGCTTCCTCCTGTTGCTGCTGCTGAACGCCGTGCTCTTGCGACGGGTGCTCTCGCCACTCTTGAAGCTCACGCAGGTGATGTCCTCGGTGGACCCCGACCGCCCAGGGCGCCGGTTGTCAGGTGTCGAACCGCGCAGCGTCGAGGGCCAGGCCCTCGCGGACGCCTTCAACGCCATGCTGGACCGGCTCGAGCATGCGCGGCACGAGGCCGCCCGGACTGCGCTCGCCGCGCAGGAGGCCGAGCGTCTGCGAGTGGCCCGCGAGCTCCACGACGAGATCGGTCAGACGCTCACCGCAATGACGATCCAGGCCGAGCGCGCCGCCGACGGGGATCCGCAACTGGCGGCGCAGGCGCTTCGCGACGTCGCCGACGGCGTGCGCGAGAGCCTGGACGAGGTGCGCCGCATCGCCCGCGAGCTGCGTCCGGAGGCCCTCGACGACCTCGGCCTCGTAAACGCGCTGATAGCGCTGTCCACGCGGATCGGGGCGCAGGGCGGTCCGCGCGTGGAACGAGATCTTCAGGCGAAGCTGCCCGAGCTGTCACCGGACGCGGAGCTGGTCGTCTACAGGGTCGCCCAAGAGAGCCTCACGAACGCGCTGCGCCACTCCGGCGCCCGCTCGGCAAACGTGTCGCTGTCGGCGGACGCCGACTTCGTGACGCTCACGGTGACGGACGACGGGAAGGGTCTTCCGACGCCGCTTCCTCCCGGTACCGCCGGCATAGCGGGCATGCGCGAGCGCGCCCTGCTGGTGGGTGGGATGCTCTCGGTGGCCTCGTCGCCCGAGGGAGGGACCGAGGTGCGCCTGACGATCCCGATCGACAAGGAGGACGCGTGACGGTCCCGCTGAAGACCCGCATCCTCCTTGCGGACGACCATGAGGTCGTCCGCAACGGGCTTCGGATGGTGCTCGATTCGGCGCCCGACCTCGAGGTCGTCGCCGAGGCCGGCGACGGCGCAGAGGCCGTCGAGCTCGCGCTGTCCAAGGATGTTCACCTGGCCGTGCTCGACGTGACGATGCCGCGCATGACAGGCCTTCAGGCGGCGCGCGAGCTGACGAAGCGCAACCCCGAGTTGCGGGTGCTGATCCTGTCGATGCACGACAACGAGCAGTACTTCTTCGAGGCCCTGAAGGCCGGCGCGTCGGGCTATGTGCTCAAGAGCGTCGCGAACCGGGACCTGATCGAGGCCTGCCGCGCGACCATGCGCGGAGAGCCGTTCCTCTACCCGGCTGCCGTCAGGGCGCTCGTGCGCGACTACCTCGACCGCGCCAGCCGCGGCGAGACCACGCCCGAGGATCCCCTCAGCCCGCGCGAGCTCGAGGTCGTCAAGCTGATCGCCGAGGGGTTCACGAGCGAGGAGATCGCCGAGCAGCTGTTCATCAGCAAGAAGACCGTGGACCGCCACCGCGCCAACGTGCTGGAGAAGCTCGGGATGCGTAACCGCGTCGAGCTGACGCGCTACGCGATCCGGCGCGGCCTCGTTGTGCCCTGACGCCCGTCCGCCGAGGCGGCTCCTCGCCGTCCGCGAAGGCCGCGCCCAGCTCAGCCGCCAGGAGCGCAAGCGCCGCGAAGATGCTGATCACCGCGATCACGAGCACCCAGATCGCGCCCGTCAGCGCCAATAGCACCACCGGCGCGACCACCAGTCCCAAGGAAACCATGCTCACGATCAGCAGGGCCGGGTAGCCGGCGCGCTCCGCGGTCTGGTGGAAGTCGAGGAAGGGGTCGCTTCGCATACTTCGATGCTCGCGCTGCGCGGGGCTTGGGCGTATACGGCCGAATGCCCATCCGAGCCGACGGTGTCCCATCTGAGCCGTGCCGGATGCAGGCTGATACCCATACCCGCGCGCGCCCGCAGCGGCCACGATTGGATGCATGGTTCAGCTTGCGATCCGCTGTCACCCATGCGCTCCGGTCTCGGTGGACGAACTAGAGGGCTGGTTGGAGCGACAGCTCCACGAGCTTCGCGCCGCGGCACCGCAGGGCACGCTTCGCCTGTCCCGGCTGACGCAGGGCGGACCGAGCTCTGACCTCAATATCGGCTGGCTAATCGAGCTGGAGCTGGCCGACGGCGAACCGCTTCTGGGCGGCCGGC
>DASQTS010000110.1:0-4615 GCA_035641775.1 Thermoleophilaceae bacterium | reverse complement strand
GCTCGACGAGCCGACGAACCACCTCGACGCGGAGTCGGTTGCGTGGCTCGAGAAGCACCTCGAGGACTACAAGGGCACCGTCGTGGCCGTGACCCACGACCGCTACTTCCTCGACAACGTGGCCGGCTGGATCCTCGAGCTGGACCGCGGACGCGGGCTGCCGTTCAAGGGCAACTACACCGCGTGGCTCGAGCAGAAGCAGGAGCGGCTGGCGCAGGAGGAGCGCCGCGAGGGCGCCCGGCAGCGGACGATCGCGCGCGAGCTCGAGTGGGTGCGCGAGTCGCCGAAGGGCCGCCGCACGAAGGCTCGCGCCCGGCTGAAGCGCTACGAGGCGCTGCTCGCCGAGGAGAAGAGTGTCAAGCTCGACCAGGTCCAGATCCACATTCCCGCCGGGCCACGGCTCGGCGACGTCGTGCTCGAGGCGGACGACGTACGCAAGGGCTTCGGCGACCGCCTTCTGATGGAGGACCTCTCATTCACGCTGCCGCCGGCGGGCATCGTCGGCGTGATCGGCCCAAACGGCGCCGGCAAGACGACCCTGTTCCGGATGATCGTCGGCGAGGAGGAACCGGACGCGGGCGACCTGCGCCTCGGCGACTCCGTGGAGCTCGCCTACGTCGACCAGTCGCGCGACGCGCTCGATCCGGACAAGTCCGTCTGGGAGGAGATCTCCGACGGCTACGACCAGATCAAGGTCGGCGAGCGCGAGATGAACTCGCGCGCCTACGCCGCCGGCTTCAACTTCCGCGGCTCGGACCAGCAGCGGAAGGTCGGCGCGCTGTCCGGCGGCGAGCGCAACCGCGTGCACCTAGCGAAGCTGCTGCGGCGCGGCGGCAACCTGCTGCTGCTCGACGAGCCGACGAACGACCTAGACGTGGACACGCTGCGGGCGCTGGAGGAGGCGCTGCTGTCGTTCGCGGGCTGCGCCGTGATCATCTCGCACGACCGCTGGTTCCTGGACCGTGTCGCGACGCACGTGCTCGCGTTCGAGGGCGACTCGCAGGTCACATGGTTCGAGGGCAATTTCGAGGCATATGAGGAGAACCGGAGGGCGCGCCTGGGTACAGAGGCAGACAGGCCCCATCGGATCACCTACAAGAGGTTGACCCGCACTTGAACATCGAAGCCCCGCGCCAGAAGGCGCTCACAGACCAGGCGCTCGCGCTGGTAGGCCGGCTCCACGAGGAGCTGGACGGCCGGCGCCGCGAACTGCTCGAGGCCCGGCAGGAGCTCCAGGCCCGTCTCGACGCGGGCGAATCGCTCGACTTCGTCACGGCCCCGGAGGACTTCCGTGTGGCACCGGTGCCGGACGCGCTTCAGGACCGCCGTGTCGAGATCACCGGCCCCACGAGCCGGAAGATGGTCATCAACGCGCTGAACTCCGGGGCGCGCGGCTTCATGGCGGACTTCGAGGACTCGAACTCGCCCTACTGGCGCAACATGGTCGAGGGTCAGTTGAACCTGACCGACGCGATCAACGGCAGCATCGAGCACTCGGAGAAGGGCAAGGACTACTCGCTGGGCGACGACCCGGCGGTGCTGCACGTACGCCCCCGTGGCCTCCACCTGCCCGAGGCGCATCTCCAGATCGACGGCCAGCCGGTGGCCGGGGCGTTCATGGACTTCGGCCTCTACGTCCATCGCAATGCCGAGGCCTTGCTCGAGCGCGGCTGGGGCCCGTACTTCTACATCCCCAAGCTGGAGTCGCGGCATGAGGCGGCGCTGTGGCGCGACGCATTCCTGATCGCCGAGGAGGCGCTCGGGCTGGACCGCGGGACGATCAAGGCGACCGTCCTGATCGAGACGATCCCGGCCGCCTTCTGCATGGACGCGATCCTGTACGAGCTGCGCGACCACGCCGCCGGCCTGAACGCGGGACGCTGGGACTACATCTTCTCGGTGATCAAGCGCTTCCGCTCGCGCGCCGAGTTCGTCACGCCGGACCGCTCCGACGTGACGATGACCGTGCCGTTCATGAAGGCGTACAGCGACCTCGTCGTGAAGACCTGCCACGCCCGCGGAGCGCACGCGATGGGCGGAATGGCGGCGGTGATTCCCTCGCGCACCGATGAGGAGGCCAACCAGAAGGCGTTCGATTCGGTAAAGGCCGACAAGGAGCGCGAGGCGGAAGCGGGCTTCGACGGCACCTGGGTCGCGCATCCCGACTCCGTGAAGGTCGCGACCGAGGCGTTCGACGAGGTGCTGGGAGACCGGTCGAACCAGGTGGATCGCCGGCGCGATGATGTCTCCGCCTCCGTTGCCGCCCTCCTCGACGTCGCGTCCACGCCGGGCTCTCGCACCGAGGAAGGACTGCGGTCCAACGTCAATGTCGGCATCCAGTACATCTCCTCATGGCTGCGCGGCAACGGCGCCGCGGGAATCTACGGCCTCATGGAGGACGCCGCCACCGCCGAGATCGCACGCGGCCAGGTCTGGCAGTGGATCCGCCACGAGGCGACGCTCGACGACGGCCGCACGATCACGCCGGAGCTCGTCCGCGAGCTGGCGACCTCGGAGCTGGAGCGGATCCGAAGCGAGATCGGCGACGACCAGTGGTTCGAGAAGGAAGGCCGGCCCGACCTCTCCCGTTCCCTGTTCGAGCGAGTCGCCCTGAGTGACGACTTCATCGAGTTCCTGACCCTGCCGGCGTACGAAGAGCTGTTACAGCTCGAGCATTGAGGAACCCACCACGCGCCCACCGTCAAGGCTGCTGTTCGGGCGGTTAGGCGGCTTCTTCGCGGGCTCGTTCGGCGTCGCGGAGCTCGCGTAGGGCTCGCTTGCGCTCGTCGCGCGTGGTGCGGTCCAGGATCAGGACGCCGTCCAGATGGTCCAGCTCGTGCTGGATCACGCGGGCTTCGAGGCCGGATGCTTCCACAAGGCGGGTCTCGCCCTCCTCGTCCAGCGCGCGAACGCGCACGTGCACGGGGCGCTCCACGTCCACGGTGATCCCGGGGATCGAGAGGCAACCCTCGTCGAGCACCTCCTGGTCCTCGCTCTCCCACTCGAGTTCGGGGTTCGCCAGCGCCACCACCGGAGCGTCCGGGCCCACGCGGTAGACGAGCAGCCGCTGGGAAAGACCGAGCTGCGGGGCGGCCAACCCGACGCCGAAGGCGTCGCCCATGATCCCCGCCATCCTGCTCACCTGCTTGCGCAGCGAGTCGTCGAAACGGTCGACGGGCGTCGCGCGCGACTTGAGGATCGGATCGCCGAGACGGCGGATGAACGACACCGCCGCAACGCGGCGAGCCTCGGCCTCGGGGTCGAGCGGCGGGGCCTCCTCGACCTCAACCTCCCCCGTGAGCTCCTCGATTTGCTCCCGCTCCTCGTCCATCGAGGACCGAGTCTAACGCCGCTACTGCGGGTCGACATCCACCGCGAAGCTCGCCGCAGCATGCTCGCGCTGGGCGGCCACGTGCTCGACCGCCTCGCGCACCGCGCCTATCGCTGAGGCCCGCTCGCGCGAGCGGATCACGACCTGCGCCCGGTGCCGCGCCTGGCGCCTGAACAGGGGCGCCGGGCCCATCGCGGGCACGCCCGCCGCCGATACTCGCTCGCGGATCGCCGTGGCGGCAGCCAGCTCGGGGCCCGGCTCGGTCGCCGCGCACACCACGCGGATCAGGTGGCCGTGGGGCGGATAGCCCAGCAGCTCACGGCGCCGCAGCTCCGCCTTCAGGAAGCCGTCGGCATCGTGGTGCGCCGCGAAGCGGAGCGCCTCGGCAGCCGGGTCGAGCGCCTGCACCACCACGCGGCCGCCGCGCTCGCCGCGGCCGCTGCGCCCGGCGAGTTGAGCGACGAGCGCGAAAGTGCGCTCCTCGGCACGGAAGTCCGGGAAGCGGAGCGTGGCGTCCGCATCGAGCACCACGCCGAGGGTCACATCCGGGAAGTCGTGGCCCTTCGCCACCATCTGGGTGCCGACGAGCACGGCCGCCGGCGCCTCGTCGAATCGCCTCAAGACGGTCGCGACACCCGCCGCAGCCGCCACGTCCGAGTCCAGCCGGAACACCGGCAGGGGCGCGACCAGCTCATCGAGCCCTCGCTCGAGCTGCTCGGTCCCGGCGCCGTGGCGGGCCACCGAAACCGAGCCGCAGTCCGGGCACTCGCGCGGCGTGAGCTCGCGGTGGCCGCAGTGGTGGCAGGCCACCTCGTCGAGCGCGCGGTGGAGCACGAGCGTCACCTCGCAGTTCGGGCACTCCCACACGCGCGCGCAGGTCCTGCACGACAGGAAGTTCGACCACCCGCGCCGGTTCAGCAGGACGATCGCCTTCTCCTCGCGCCGGCGCACCTCGTCGAGCGCCTGGCGAGTCAGCTCGTGGAACGGCCCCGCGACGCCCGCCATCCCCACGACCTCTACCGGCGGCAGCCGCCGGCCGTCGACGCGCGACGGCAGCCGGATGCGCTCGTAGCGGACCATGCTCTCGGGACGCGGCGTGGCGCTTCCGGCCACGAGCAGCGCGCCCTCGTCGGCCGCGCGCCGCTCGGCCACGGCGCGCGCGTCGTAGCGGGGGTCGCCCTCCTGCTTGTACGAGCCGTCGTGCTCCTCGTCGACGACGATCAGCCCGAGGTCGTCGAACGGCGCGAAGACGGCGGAGCGCGGCCCGACGCACACGCGCGCCTC
>DASQTS010000109.1:0-4851 GCA_035641775.1 Thermoleophilaceae bacterium | reverse complement strand
CCGAGCCCGAGGAGGTGGCCCGGGTGGTCGCCTTCGTGGCCTCCGGCGAGGCCTCCTACATCACCGGCTCGAGTGTGCTGGTGGACGGCGGGTGGGTAGGTGATGGAGGATGGATGCATCTATGATCGCCGGCACCGCAGGCGGCGTCGCCGAGCCCCGGCAGCTGCTGTCCCCCGACGGCACGCTCGCGGACGGGGCGGCGGAGGTCCTCGACGACGAAGCGCTGTTGTCTGCCTGGAGGATGATGGTGTTCTCGCGCGCGTTCGACGAGCGCGCGTTCTCGCTGCAGCGCCAGGGCCGGCTCGGCACGTTCTCGCCCGTCAACGGCGAGGAGGCAGCGGTCATCGGCTCGTCGTGGGCGCTCGACCCGGGCCGCGACTGGGTGGTGCCCCAGTACCGCGAGCTGCCGGCGATGCTGCGTCAGGGCTACGACCTCCGTCGCGCGCTCCGCTACTTCGTCGGCGACCCTGCGGGCAATGACATGGGCGAGGGTGTCCGCGTGCTCCCCTATCAGATCTCGCTGGCGGCACAGATGCCGCACGCGGTCGGGCTGGCCTGGGGCCTGCGCCACCAGGGCTTGGACGGCGTGGTGCTCGTCTTCTTCGGCGAGGGCGCCTCCTCCGAGGGCGACGCGCACGAGGCGATGAACCTGGCCGGCGTCCGGCGCGCGCCGGTGATCTTCCTGCTCAAGAACAACGGCTGGGCGATCTCCACGCCCGTGTCCAAGCAGACGGCCGCGGCCAGCCTGGCGGCGCGGGCGAGCGGTGTGGGATTCCCGGGCGAGCTGGTCGACGGCAACGACCTCTTCGCCGTCCACGACGCGACCGCGCGCGCGGTCGAGCGGGCGCGGGCCGGCGAGGGACCGACGCTAATCGAGGCCCGCACCTACCGCATGGGACCGCACAACACCTCCGACGACCCGACTCGCTACGTCGACCCCGCCGAGCTCGAGCGCCGCCGCGAGTTCGATCCCGTCGACCGCGTGCGCCGCTACCTCACCGCTCGCGGCCTCGTGGACGCGGCCTCCGAGGAGGCGCTGCGGGCGCAGGTCGAGGCCGAGATCGACGCCGCCGTGGCCGACGTCGAGGGCGGGCCGGCTCCCGGGGTGAACGCGGTCTTCGACCACGTCTACGCCAACCCGCCCCGTCGCGTGATCGAGCAGCGCGCGGCGGCCACCGGAGAGGGCTGATGGCGGTCCTCAACATGGTCGAGGCGATTCGCTCGGGCCTCGCCGACGAGATGGCGCGCGACGAGCGGATCATGCTCCTGGGCCAGGACATCGGCGTCAACGGAGGGGTCTTCCGCGCCACGGACGGGCTGCAGGAGCGCTTCGGCGAGGAGCGCGTCGTCGACATGCCGCTGGCCGAGGCCGTCATCGTCGGCTCGGCTGTGGGCATGGCCTGCAGCGGGCTCGTCCCGATCCCCGAGCTTCAGTTCCTCGGCTTCGGCAGCCAGGCCTTCCATCAGATCGAGGGCCAGGTGGCTCGGATGCGCTTTCGCTCGCAGGGCCGCGTGCCGATGCCGATCGTGATCCGCGCGCCCTTTGGCGGCAACGTGCGCACGCCGGAGCTCCACTCCGACGCCCACGAGGCGAAGTACGCGGGCGCCGCAGGGCTCAAGGTGGTCATGCCGGCGACCGCTCGCGACGCCAAGGGCATGCTCCTGGAGGCGATACGCGATCCCGACCCCGTGCTCTTCTGCGAGCCGTTGCGCGGCTACCGGCTCATCAAGGACGAGGTGCCCGAGTACGAGTACACGGTGCCGCTCGGGACCGCCCGGACAGCACGCGATGGCGACGACGTGGTCGTCGTGGCCTGGAGCGCCGCCGTGGTGGTGGCCGAGCGCGCCGCCGCGCAGGCCGCCGAGGAGGGCATCTCCGCCCGGGTGCTCGACCTGCGCAGCCTCGTCCCGCTCGACACCGAAACTCTCCGCGAGGCGGCGGCCGCCTGCGGGCGCGCGCTTGTGGTCCACGAGGCCACCCTTACGAGCGGCTTCGGCGCCGAGGTAGTGGCGACGATCCAGGAGGAGGCGTTCTGGTCCCTCGAAGCACCGATCGGCCGGATTGCGGCACCCGACACGCCGTACCCGATCGCGTCGGTGGAGAAACTCTACGTGCCCTCGGTCGAGCGTGTGCTCGCCGGCATCCGGCAGGTAGTGGGAGCCGCGCCCTGAGCTCGGATGCCACCAGCGCCATCCGCTTCTGCCTGCCCGACATAGGCGAGGGCATCGACGCCGCGGAGATACTCGAGTGGCGGGTGGCCGTGGGCGACCGGGTGCGCGAACACCAGGAGCTCGTGGAGGTCCAGACCGACAAGGCGGTGGTGGTCATCCCCTGTCCGGCCGCCGGCGTGGTCGCGGAGCTGTGCGCGCCGACGGGCGACCGCCTGGCCGTCGGCGAAGTGCTGGTGGTCATCGAGCCCGACGGCGACGGTGCCGGCGCCCCCGCTCCCGCCACCGCGACGGAGCCGCTGCAGTCCGCCCCGGCGCCGGCGGCTCCGGTGGCCGCGCCGCGGGCGGCTGGGCGACCGCTCGCCGCGCCGGCGACCCGCCGCCGCGCTCGCGAGCTCGGAGTCAACCTCGCCACCGTGGCCGCCAGCGGGCCGCAGGGGCGCATCCTGCGCGAGGACGTAGAGCGGGCAGCGGCTGCATCTGCGCCCGCCGGCGCAGCGCCCCCCGCCGACCCCGCCGCGCCTGGTGCGGCGGTCGCCCCGCCATCGGCTCCCTCGGTCCCGGCCCGGCCCACGGCTGCGCCCTCCCGACCCGGCGAAGTGGTCAGGCTCCGGGGGGTGCGGCGCGCGATCGCCCAGACGCTGACCCGTGCCTGGCAGGAGATCCCGCACATCATCGACTACCGCGAGGTCGACGCGGGCCGCCTGATCGAGGCGCGCGATGCGCTGCGCCGGCGGGCCACCGAGCGCGGCCAGGAGGAGCTCGCTCGCGCGCTCACGCCGACGCCTCTCATCGCCGCCGCGGCGGTGCGCGCGCTCGCCGATCATCCCTACGTGAACGCCTCGATCGACATGGAGCGCGAGGAGATCGCGCTGCATCGCCAGGTGCACCTCGGGGTGGCCACCGCGACCCCCGACGGGCTGATGGTCCCCGTGGTGGCGGACGCCGACCGGCACTCGGTGGGCGAGCTCGCGCTCGAGATCGCCGTGCTGGCGCGCGCCGCCCGCGAGCGCCGGCTCGAGCCCGGGCAGCTGCGGGGGGCGACGTTCACGGTCAACAACTTCGGCGGCCTGGGGGTCTGGCTGGGCACTCCGATCATCCAGCCGCCCCAGGTGGCGAACCTCGGGATCGGGGCCATCCGCGACCGGGTGGTGCCCGTCGGCGGGGAGCCGCGCGTGCGGCCCGTCTGCGCGCTCTCGGTCTCCGGCGATCACAGGGTGCTCGACGGTGACACGCTCGGCGCCTTCGTCTCGCAGGTGGTGACGCTGCTCGAGGAGCCGCTGCTGATCTTCGAGGACCTCACCTGATGGTCGTCGGCGAGCTCGCGGAGTCCGCCGACCTGCTGGTGCTCGGCGGCGGACCCGGCGGCTACGTGGCGGCGATTCGCGCCGCGCAGCTCGGCCGTCGGGTCACGCTGGTCGACGAGGCCGGGCCGGAAGGACTCGGCGGGGTCTGCCTGCAGGTGGGCTGCATCCCGAGCAAGGCGCTGATCGAGCTTGCGGCCACGGCCGAGCGCGTACGCGGCATGGGCGACATGGGGCTCGAGGTCGAAGGGGCACGCGTGTCACTCGAGCGCTTCCAGGCCTGGCGCGAGCGCCTGTGCCTCGGCCTTGCCGGCTCGGTCGGCCGGCTGCTGGCCGCCGGCGACGTGGCCGTGGTCCATGGCCGCGCGCGCTTCAATCGACCCGACCGGGTGGCCGTTCGCACCGCAGAGGGGCAGGCGCGCTTCTTCGAGTTCGAGCAGGCGATAGTGGCCACGGGCTCGCGGCCGGTCGAGCTGCCCCAGCTTCCGTTCGACGGCGAGCGCGTGCTCGATTCGACGGGGGCGCTGGCCCTCGCCGAGGTTCCGTCGAGCATGGCCGTCGTCGGGGCCGGCTACATCGGCCTCGAGCTGGGGACCGCCTTCGCCAAGCTCGGTTCGCGGGTCACGGTGGTCGAGGCGCTCGAGCGGGTGCTGCCGAGCGTCGACGCATCCCTGACGGCCCCGGTCGTCCGCCGACTGCGGGCGCGCGGGGTGGACCTGCGCCTGGCCAGCACGGCCGAGCGGCTCGAGGGGGGGCGGCTCGTGGTGCGCGATGGCGACGGCGAGCACTCCGTGGCGGCTGAGCGTGTCGTGGTCGCGGTGGGCCGCGTGCCAAACACGGACGACCTCGGGCTCGACGCCGCCGGCGTGCCCGTCGGCCCCGACGGCCTCGTCCCGGTGGGCGACGACCTCCGCGCGACCGGCCGGGTGGCCGCGATCGGCGACGTGGTGGCCGGCCCGGCGCTCGCCCACAAGGCGAGCGCCGAAGGGGTGGTGGCGGCCGAGGCGCTGAGCGGCCGGCCGGCCGCCTTCGACCCGGCGGCGATCCCGGCGGTCATCTTCACCGACCCCGAGATCGGCAGCGCCGGCCTGAGCGAGGCCGAGGCGCGCGCGGACGGGATCGACGTGCGCAGCGCCACCTTCCCGCTGGCGGCGTCGGGCCGGGCGGCGACGCTCGGAGCGACCGCGGGCTTCACCCGCCTGGTGGTGGACGCCGCCGTCGACCGGGTCGTGGGCCTGCACGTCGTGGGGCCGCATGCCAGCGAGCTCGTGGCCGGGGCGACGCTGGCCATCGAGCTGATGGCCTCCCCCGAGGACCTGGCGGCCACGATCCATCCGCACCCCACCATGAGCGAGAGCGTGCACGAGGCCGCCGAGCT
>DASQTS010000108.1:0-8134 GCA_035641775.1 Thermoleophilaceae bacterium | reverse complement strand
AAGGCCGGCGGCGTGCTCGAGCGGACCGGCCAGACGGAGGCGGCCGTCGACCTCGCGCGCCTCGCGGGGCTGAATCCCTCGGGCGTGATCTGCGAGGTGATGAACGACGACGGCACGATGGCGCGCGTCCCGGACCTCGAGGAGTACTGCAACAAGCACGACCTGAAGATGGTCACGGTGGCCGACCTGATCGCGTACCGGCGCCGTCACGACAAGCTCATCGAGCGCGTCGTCGAGGCCGGCCTGCCCACGAAGTTCGGCGACTTCAGCGTCGTGGGCTTCCGCTCGCTCGTGGACGACAAGCATCACGTGGCGATGGTCAAGGGCGAGGTGGACGGGGAGGAGGACGTGCTCGTACGCGTGCACTCCGAGTGCCTCACCGGCGACGTGTTTCACTCGCTCCGCTGCGACTGCGGTCAGCAGCTCGAGGATGCGCTCGCGCGCATCGAGCAGGAGGGCCGCGGCGTGCTGCTCTACCTGGCCCAGGAGGGCCGCGGGATCGGGCTGCTCAACAAGCTGCGCGCCTACAAGCTCCAGGAGGAGGGGCTCGACACGGTCGACGCGAACATGAAGCTCGGCCTGCCGGCTGACCTGCGCGACTACGGCATCGGCGCACAGATCCTCGTGGACCTCGGTCTCAGCTCGATCCGCCTGCTCACGAACAACCCGAGGAAGATCGTCGGACTCGAGGGCTACGGCCTGACCGTGACCGACCAGGTGCCGATCGAGCACGCGCCGGGCGAGCACAACCGCGCGTACCTGCGCGCGAAGAAGCAGCGGCTCGGCCACATGCTCCATCACCAGGGCCTGGCGCTCGACGAGGAGATGATCCACGAGGAGCGTGTGCAGGACCGCGAGCGCGCGCTGGCAGAGGGCTTGGACCCGTACGGCCAGGGGCCGGCGCCGCGCCGCCCGGGACACGGTGGCTAAAGCGGTCCCGGCCATGCCGGACGGCGGCACATGGGCGGCTGCAAAGCCTCGCCTGGCGTCGTCCTCGGGCTCGCCAATGGCTTTCGACATTGGCTCGCCCTGCGTCCTAGCCAGCCTTGCTTTTCGCACGCCCTCGCACCACCGCCGACATGGCCGAAACCGCTGACGTCTACGCGGCCTGCGTCGGCCGGTTCTACGAGGAGCTCGCGGAGCGGCTGGTGGAGGGCGCGCGCCGGGTGATCGAGGAGTCGGGTGCAACGCTCGAGGTGCACGACGTGCCGGGCGCCTTCGAGCTCCCGCTGGCGGCCCGCTACTGCGCGGACAGCGGCCGGTACGCCGGCGTGGCCTGCCTCGGCGCGGTCATTCGCGGCGAGACCGACCACTACGACTTCGTCTGCACGGAGGCCGCCAACGGGATCGCCCGCGTGGCGCTCGACACGGGCGTGCCATGCGCGTTCGGGGTGCTCACGGTTGACGACATGGAGCAGGCGCTGGCTCGCACCGGCGGCGGCAAGCGCCACCAGGGTGAGGACGCGGCCCGCGCGGTGCTGCACATGGCGGCGCTGCGCGCCGAGCTGCGCGGCTAGCGCCGGAAGCCGTTGACCGTGCCGCGCGGTGGCGCGAGCCAGGACGTCCTGAAGCGCGCGAACATCAGCGCCCGCTGCGGCCACCAGGTGCCGACCGGGAGGGGCCCTCCGTTGCACGCGCCGGCCGAGTAGCCGGGGCGGGCGATCCACATGTAGGCGTCCACGCGAGCGTGGTGGGTCCTCGTCGTCGGCGGAATCCCGAGCCCGCGCCCCGGCGGATTGCACCAGATGTTGAGCCGGCCCCCGCTGTGCACGGGTCCGCGGCCGTTGTACGACGTGTTGATCAGGAAGGGCTTGCCGCCGACCCGCCGCGAGATCGCGAGACCGTGGCGGATGTTTCTCCGGGTCCAGTCGTAGTGCGTGACGTTCAACATGAACCCGCGGACCCTGCCGATGCCGATCGCGCGGAGCTGCCTCGCCGTCCGCCTGGCCGGCTCCCAGTCCGATGCGCCCGCCTCGAGGTAGATCGTCGCCCTCGGCAGGCGGGACAGCACCCTGACGCCGTAACGCAGTGTCCTCAGACGGGCGGCCCGGCGGCTCCCTGCCAGGCAGTCGACCGTGCCGAGGGAGTCGGGCTCGAATCCGATGACGACGCGCGCGCGGCCGACGCCGCGCGCGAAGCGGCGGTACCAGGTGCGCGTACGTGCGTCCTCCGCGCGCCCGCCGCCGGTGTATCCGCCGCCGCAGCGCTTGCCCTGATGACGCATCACGACCAGCAACGGGACGGCCCCCGGCTGCACCGCCGCGGCGCAGCGCAGGTACCTGCGCACCCTGAGCCTGATCGAGCGGTCCCAGCGGCCGAACCAGCGGAACCGGGGCTCTCGCGCGATCCGCCACATGAGGGCGGCCTTGCCGCGCTGCCCCCGGGCGCGGAAGGCCCGGTAGGAGCGGTAGGCGTGCTCCAGGGGGTCCACGTACCAGCGCGAGCCGCGCAGGGGGTTCGGCGCCCCGCGCTCGACCCCGCGCGGGTCTAGGCCGGGAACCCCGCGCGGCAGCGGGCTCCGCACGCAGCCCTTGGCCCTTCGCGGCGTGCGGTCCTGACCTCGGGCCGGCCGGAGGTCCGGGGCCGGGCCCAGCCGCGGGGGCTGTGGCAGGCGCGGGACGGCGTCCGGGTAGACGTCCGGGAAGTCCTGCGCGGACGCGGGTGCGCTCGCCGAGCAGATCGACGCTACGGCGCACAGCAGCACACCCGCCAACCTCGTGTTGGCACGGCAATCGGGCGGCACTGGCTCGGAGTTCGGCTCCTATGTGGGTTCCCTGCCGGGGCGGCCCCCCGGACTCCGGCGAGCGTTCCCCAACAGGAGCGGAACGATGCATGCCGGGTAGGACGGATCGAGCCGGAGCCCGCAAATAGCGGTCGGACCGTGCGCCGCTAGCCTGCAGCGCCCCGTGGTCAACCTCTACTCCGACACCCAGACACGCCCGACCGAGGCGATGCGAGCGGCGATCGCGGCCGCGGAGGTGGCCGACGAGCAGCGCGGCGCCGATCCGACGACCACGCGGCTCGAGGAGCGCGTGGCGGAGCTCCTCGGCCAAGAGGCGGCGGTGTTCATGCCGAGCGGGACGATGTGCAACCAGATCTCGTTCCGGCTGCATGCGCGTCCGGGCGGCGACGAGCTGATACTCGACCGGACCGCGCATCCCATCATCGCCGAGGCGGGCGGGCCCGCTCAGAACGCGGGGCTGATGATCAACGCGCTCGACGGCGACGGCGGCATTTTCACCGGCGAGCAGCTCGCGGCGGCGATCCGCCCGGAGAACCGCTACCTGCCGCGCTCGCGTGTCGTGTCGGTCGAGCAGACGACGAACATGGGTGGCGGCCGCGTATGGCCGCTCGAGCGGGTGCGCGAGGTGCTCGGCGTGGCGCGCGAGCGCGGGCTGCGCGCGCACATGGACGGTGCTCGCCTGATGAACGCGGTGGTGGCGTCGGCCACGAGCGCCGCGGATTACGCGGGCGGGTTCGACACCGCGTGGCTCGACTTCACGAAGGGCCTCGGCGCGCCGGTGGGCGCCGTGCTGGCCGGCCCGAGTGAGCTGATGGCGGAGGCGTGGCGGTGGAAGCAGCAGATGGGGGGCGCCTTCAGGCAGTCCGGCATCGTGGCCGCCGGCTGCCTCCACGCGCTCGACCACCACGTGGAGCGCCTGGCCGACGACCACGAGAACGCCCGCGTGCTGGCGGACGGTCTCGCCGAGCTCGGCTGCGACGTGATCGCGCCCGAGACGAACATCGTGATCTTCAGGGCGCCCGCCGGATTCGTGGCCGGGATGGCTGAGCGCGGGGTCGAGCTGAGCGACACTCCCGACGGCCGCGTGCGCGCCGTCACGCACCTCGACGTGGACCGGGCGGGCATCGACGAAGCGCTGGGGGCGGCCCGGGACCTGCTGCTACCCTGACGCGCCGTGGCGAAGGTCTGTTTTTCGTGTGGAAAGGGCCCTGCGTTCGGGCACAGCCGCAGCCACTCCATGGTGGCCACCAAGCGGCGCTTCAACCCGAACCTCCAGAAGGTCCGCATCGACGTCGAAGGCGCCCCCCGGCGTGAGTACGTCTGCACTCGCTGCCTCAAGGCCGGCAAGGTCCTGAAGCACGTCTAGCGCGGTCCAGCGCCGTCAGGTGCTGTAAAAAGGGCGGGATGCCCGCCGACGACAGCCTCGCGCGCTTCAGGCGCGTGGTCGCCGCCGCCCTGAACGAGCTGGAGAACCGGCGCCAGGAGGTGAACGACCTCAACGTGTTCCCGGTGGCCGACGGCGACACCGGCGACAACATGGCGCTCACCATGCGCGCCGTGCTCGAGGCGCTGAACGCGCTCGACGGCTCGACGATCGACGACATCCGCCGCGACGAGATCGTGAGCGCGGTCGCGCGCGCGGCGCTGCTCGGCGCGCGCGGCAACAGCGGTGTGATCCTCTCGCAGGTGGTGCGGGGCGCCGCCGAGGAGCTGGCGTCGCGGCCGGGCGAGCTGGTCGACCCGGTGCTCGTGTCGGCCGCGTTCGCGCGGGCCGCCGACGCCGCCTACGCGTCGGTGCGCGACCCGGCGGAGGGCACGATGCTCACTGCCGTGCGCGCGATGGCCAGCCGGGTGGCGCACGACCTCGCTCACATGGACACGCAGAGACTCGGTGCCGACGCGAGCTCCGAGGAGCAGGACGAGTTGCTCGCGCAGGTGCTCGAGAACGCGCTCGAGGCCGGCAAGGAGGCGGTGGCCCGTGGCCCGGAGCAGCTCGCGGTGCTGCGCGAATCGGGTGTTGTGGACGCCGGCGCGTACGGGCTCACAGTGATCATCGCCGGCTGCCTGGCCGCGCTGCGCGGCCTCGCCGCGCCGCAGCTCGAGCACCAGTACGCGCCCGCGGCGCTCCACCGCCCGGAACACGAGTCGTCGAGCTTCCGCTACTGCACGAACTTCGCGGTCACCGGCGAGGGGCTCGAGGCGGGCTCGTTCACGCGGGCGCTCGAGCAGCTCGGCGACTCGGTGCTGGTGGTGGGCGACGACCGCACCCTGCGGGTGCACGTGCACACCGACGACCCGGACCAGGCCGTTGCGCTGTTCGAGCCGGTGGGCGACGTGTCGCGGTTTGACGTGGCCGACATGCACGAGCAGGTGGCGGACCGGAGCGCGCGCCTCGCGGGTGAGGCGGCGAGCGCGGAGCAGGCCGCCTGCGCCGTCGTGGCCGTCGCGAGCGGCGAGGGAGTGAAGCGGCTGTTCAGCGAGCTTGGCGTGCTGGTGGTGGACGGCGGCTCGACGATGAACCCCTCGACCTACGAGCTGCTTGCCGGGATCCACGCCGCGCTGGGCGCCGAGGTGGTTGTGCTGCCGAACAGCCCGAACGTGATCCTCGCCGCCGAGCGGGCTTGCGAGCTGTCCGACAAGCCGGCCGCAGTTGTGCCCACGACCGCTCCGCAGGAGGGGCTGGCGGCGCTGCTCGCGTTCGACCCCGGCCGCGGCGCAGGAGATAACGCCGCGGCGGTGGGGAGCGCCGCCGAGGCGCTTCGGATCGGCGGCGTGGCGCCCGCGGCGCGCGACGACGCGCAGGGCCGCTTCTTTGCGGGCGACGCCGTGGGCTACGCGGGCGGTGAGCTGGTGGCCTGGGGCGACCCGGCCGCCACGCTGGCAGCGACGCTGGAGCAGATCGTCGACGGCGCGGAGCTCCTCACCTGCATCGCTGGCGAGGCGCCGCCGCTCGGGCAGGACGACGTGCAGGCGAGCGTGCCCGATGGAGTGGAGCTGGAGTACCACGAGGGCGGCCAGCCCGCCTGGTGGTGGCTGCTCTGCGCGGAGTGACGCCCACGCGCTTCGCGTCCGCCGACGAGCTGACCCACGACGAGGCCGCCGCGGCGGCGATCCGCTCGTACCCGCGGCCGAGCGCTCTCTCGACTCCCCTCCAAAAGCTCGAGGCCCTCCGCATCGAGACCCTGGGCGACCTGATCGAGCACTTCCCCCACTCGCACCGCGACCGGCGCGCCATCCACGAGGTCGCACAGCTCGCCGTAGGCCAGGACGCCACCGTTGCGGTCACGGTTCGCTCCATCTCCGTAAAGCCCATGCGAAACCGGCGTCAAAAGCGCGTGGAGGCACGGGTCTTCGATGGGAGCGGCCCGCTCGTCGCCGTCTGGTTCAACCAACCCTGGATCGCGCGCCAGCTGTGCGAGGGCACTCACGTCCTCCTCCACGGAAAGCTGCGCCAACGGAATCAGTTCTGGGTGACGGAGCACGAACTGCTCGGCAACGGGAGCGCGCCGGTGCACACGGTCGGGCTCGTCCCGGTCCATCCCGCGACGGAAGGCATCACTCCCCAGCGCCTACGCGAGCTCGTGAACCGCGCGCGGCCGCTGATGCTCGCCGCCGCCGAGCCGCTGCCCACTCGTCTCAGGCTGGACGAGGACCTGCCGGAGAGGCCGGCAGCTCTCGACGCCATCCACTTCCCGCAGACCGAGGACGACGAGCGCGACGCGCGCCGGCGCTTCGCGTTCGAGGAGCTGTTCTTGCTCCAGCTCGCGGTGGCCGGCCGGCGGCGGGCCAGGCGCGAGGGCCGCCGGGCGCGGCGGCTCGACGCGCGCGGCGTGGTGGTGGATCGCTGGCGCTGGTCGCTGCCGTTCGAGCTCACGGGCGACCAGCAGCGGGCCATCGAGGAGATCGATGCCGACCTCGGGCGCGAACGCCCGATGCAGCGGCTGCTGATGGGCGAGGTGGGAAGCGGGAAAACGGCCGTGGCCCTGGCGGCCATGCTGCGCGCGGTCGAGAACGGCGCCCAGGCGGCGCTCATGGCGCCCACCGAGACGCTCGCCGAGCAGCACCACCGCACGCTCGACTCGCTCCTCGGCGGCCCGCTCCCGGTGGAGCTCCTCACCGGCTCTACGAGCGCCGCGCGCCGCCGCGACCTGCTCGACCGGCTCGGCAGCGGCGAGCTCCAGCTCGTGGTGGGGACGCACGCGCTGATCGAGGACCCGGTGCGGTTCCGCGACCTCGCCGTGGTCGTCGTGGACGAGCAGCACCGCTTCGGGGTGCGCCAGCGGGCCGCGCTCGACGCGAAGGCGCCCGAGGGGCTGGTGCCGCACGCGCTCCACATGACCGCCACGCCGATTCCGCGCACGCTGTCGCTCACCGCCTACGGCGACCTCGACGCCACGGTGCTGCGCGAGCTGCCGCGCGGGCGCCGGCCGGTCGAGACGCACGTCGTGGACGGCGCGCGCGCCCGGGCGCGCGCGTACGAGCGCATCCGGGAGGAGATAGCCCAGGGGCGGCAGTGCTTCGTGGTCTGCCCGCTCGTCGAGGAGTCGGAGGCGCTTCAGGCGAAGGCCGCGACCGCGGAGTACGAGCGGCTGCGCACGACGGAGTTCGCCGAATTGCGCGTGGAGCTGATCCACGGGCAGATGCCGTCGAAGGAGAAGGCGGCCTCGATGGAGGCGTTCGCGCGCGGCGAGGCCGACGTGCTCGTGGCCACGAGCGTCATCGAGGTGGGCATCGACGTGCCGAACGCGACCGTGATGCTGATCGAGGCGGCCGAGCGGTACGGGCTCTCGCAGCTCCATCAGCTGCGCGGCCGGGTCGGGCGTGGCGAGCACAGCTCGCTCTGCATCCTGTTCGGGGACCCCACCCTGCCGCGGCTTGAGGCGATCGCCAATGAGCGCGACGGCTTTCGGCTGGCAGAGATCGACCTCGAGCTCCGCGGCGCCGGCGACGTGCTCGGCACCCGCCAGCACGGCCTGCCCGAGTTCAAGGTGGCGCGGCTGCCCGAGGACGTGGAGCTGCTTGTGCGGGCGCGCGACCGCGCGGACGAGATCTTGATCGACGACCCGCGCCTCGAAGAGCCCGAGCACGCTCTGCTCCGCGAGGCCGTGGTCACCCGGTTCGGCTCGGAGCTCGACCCGATCCCGGCATGAGCGAGGACCTCGTCCAGATCCTCGAGCGCGGCTACGCGGTCATGTGGCATGAAGGGCGCGTCGAGGACGCCGTCAGCGGGCTCGGCGACGACTTCGAGTGGATCGTCCCCAACCATCCGGAGGGCGAGGTCCGGCGCGGGCGCGAGGGAGTCTCCGAGTTCGTCCGCGACTGGGTGGACCCGTGGTCCGACATGGAGGTCGAGTGGAGCCTCGATCAGGTGGGTCCCAACCAGGTGCTGGC
>DASQTS010000107.1:0-2890 GCA_035641775.1 Thermoleophilaceae bacterium | reverse complement strand
AGCCGGCGTGGACGAGGACCTTCTGGCCGGGTTTTAGGTGGGCGCGGTCGATGAGCGCCTGCCAGGCGGCCAGTGACACCAGCGGCACCGCGGCTGCCTCGTGCAGGCTGAGCGAGGCCGGCTTGGGCGCGACGTCGTCTTGGTCGATCGCGATGTACTCCGCGAAGGTTCCGATCCGCAGGTCGCGGGGGCGGGCGTAGACCTCGTCGCCGACCTGCAAGTCGCGCACGGCGGAGCCGACCCGGGTCACCACGCCGGCGACGTCGTGGCCGAGCACGAACGGGCTCTGATGCTTCAGGAGCCGCTTGAACTCGCCGTCGCGGACCATCTTGTCCAGCGGGTTGATGCTGGCGGCGCTCACCTTGACCAGCACGTCGCCGGCGTCGACCTCGGGCTCGGGTACGTCGGCGGCGCGGAGTCCGTCCTTGCCGTAGTGCTCGACGACGAATGCCTTCATGACCGTTCCTCCCTCTCAGAGGAACGCGAGAGCGCGCTTGACGAAGTCCTCGTGGAACTGGAACACGCCGCCGTGCCCGGCGTCGGGATAGACGACGAGCTCGCTGTTGGGCAGTCGTCGGTCGAGGTCGACGGTGTTCTTGGTGGGCACCATCCTGTCGCTCTCGCCGTTGAGGACGAGCACCGGCTGGTGGATGCTGGAGAGGTCGGCGGGCTGCTGCTGACCCCATCGGTGGATGGCCTTGAGCTGGGCGCGGAACGAGCCGATGGCGACGGGCTTGTCGCGGTCGTTCGTTCGTTCCTCCAAGCGTGCCAGGAACTCCTTGCCGGCTCGGCGTCCGTTCGGAGTCCGGGTGAAGAAGAGGAACTGCTTGGGGTCTTGGCGGGTGAGCAGTCCTCGCGCGATGTCGAGGTAGGAGATGCGGGTCACCTTCTCGATGCCCTCGCCGCCCGCGGGGCCGGTACCGGCGATGATCATCCTGCGCACGAGCTGCGGCTCCTCCTGCGCGATCACCTGGGCGATCATGCCGCCCATGGAGAACCCGAAGAGGTCGACCTGATCGAAGCCGAGGGCGCGGATGAAGCTCACGGCGTCCCTCGCCATCTCCTCGATGGTCGTCGGCGTTGACCCACTGGAGGCGCCGACGCCTCGGTTGTCAAAGGTGATGACGTGGTGCTTCGCGGCGATGCCGTCCACGACTCGGGGGTCCCAGTTGTCCAGGACCGCGGCCAAGTGGGTGAGGAACACCACCGGAACCCCGGTCCTCGGGCCGAGCTGACGGTAGGCGAGCTCCACGCCGCCGGCGTCGATGGTGTGCGTCGGCGCGTTCTTCCACGTCGTGTTCAAGGCCGCATCCGTGGGTGCGTGGACCGTCGTCATCGCTTCTCTCCTTGTTGCGCTCGTTTGTTGCATTACGATCATAATACTATAGTACGAGCATAATGCAATAGGCGGATGCGACGATCGAGAGCAGTCGACGAGAGAGGTTGGTATGCGCTACGGGAAGGATCAGAAGCAGGCCACGCGACGACGGATCCTCGAAGCGGCCGGACGGCGCTTCAAGCAGGACGGCATCGACGGCGCGGGCGTGGCAGCCGTGATGTCCGACGCGGGCCTGACCAACGGCGCCTTCTACGCCCACTTCACGTCCAAGGAGGATCTCGTCGCGAACGTCCTCGCCGATCAGGTGCGTGCGCAACGCCACCGCTTCGACGCCGCGCCCTCCGGTCGGGCGGGGCTCGAGGCGATCATCCGCGCCTACCTGTCCCCCGATCACCGCGACCAATACGCCGACGGCTGCCCATCGGCCGCACTGCTCGACGAGATCGACCGCCGACCCGCCGCCACCAAGCAGGTCTACACCCACGAGCTGCTCGGCATCGCAGACGACATCGCCGCGCGGCTCGATCCCGAAGACGCCGAGGCGGCCCGAACGGACGCGCTCACGCTCTTGGGACTGATGATCGGCACCCTGCAGCTCGCCAGAGCGCTCACCGACCGCGACCTTTCAGACCAGCTCCTCGCCCGCGGCGTGGAGACAGCCTTCACGCTGCTCGACGAGCGGGCATAACCGCGCCAGCCTTCCGCGCCTGCTCGCCCGCCACCGGCGAGGATGTCATCGCCGATGGTCACGCGCGCGCGACCGCGGTCGCACTCATGCCATCACCCGGGGGCGTTCGACTACGACGGAGCCTCGCTTGGCATCACCCCGCCATCGACCGACGTGACCAGGCGACCGTCGACGCGCCGTGGGAAGCCGGCGGCATCCTCGCGGAGCTCGGGGGGAAGCACGTGCTCTGGGGCGTTCTGCCAGCTTACGGGTCGCAGGAACCGCCGGATCGCCGTGGGGCCGACCGAGGTGTGCAGACTGTTGGTCGACGGCCAGGGACCGCCGTGGTTCTGTGCCCAGGGCGACCGCCACGCCGGTCGGGTAGCCGTCGTAGATGAGCCGGCCGGCGCGTGCACGCAGGGTCGCCAGCTGCGAGAAGACCAGCGGCGTGCCCTAGGAGGGCGAGCGATCAACGCCATTCACCCCCGGCAGGCTTGCGACGCGCGCCCCCCTCGTCTGCCAGGCACGAACAGCCGCAGCCGGAATCAGACGAGCACGTTTGATGCCGCGGCACCGGCTGCACTCCTTCGCGGTATCGCAGCGCGGAGACCGAGCCGACGCGCAGACGGCACTGCCCAAACGAGCGGGCAGTCTGAAGCCAACCCGCAATCGAGCCCGCAGCCCAAGCCGTGGCGAGAACTCGGAGGTGGTTCGCTCCAGCCCTGTGCCGGCTCGGCGTCAGAGAGCGAGCGCGTCGACGGTGGCACCGCTCACGCCTGCTGCGGACGATCTGCGAGCGCGGCGGGCGGCCGGGCACGGACGATCGCAATCCGTGCGAATGCAGGCGCGAGGCGGTCTGCGGGACGGACGCCTGGAGCTCGTCC
>DASQTS010000106.1:0-23795 GCA_035641775.1 Thermoleophilaceae bacterium | reverse complement strand
GTTGGCGAGCGGGTCGGGCTCCTCGGGGAAGATCGTCTCGCCGTCGGGCCCTTGGAGCGGCAGGCCGGCGTTCGGGATGCAGTGCACCGGCAGCGGGCTGGTCTCGCCCAGATAGCGGATCGCGTCGCGCATGTCCTCCGGACCGGTCGAGCAGTTCAGCCCGATCACGTCCACGTCGAGCGCGGTGAGGGTTGTGAGGACCGCCTGGATGTCCGTCCCGAGCAGCATCTTGCCGCCATTCGGCAGCAGCGAGACGCTGCACTGGATCGGCAGCGTCCGGCCGGTCTTCGCGAATGCCTCCCGGGCGCCGAAGATCGAGGCCTTGACCTCGAGGATGTCCTGCGCGGTCTCGATGATGAGGAGGTCGGCGCCGCCGTCGATGAGGCCGCGCGCCTGCTCCGTGAACACCTCCACGAGCTCGCGGAAGCTGATCCTGCCGAGCGTGGGGTCGTCGCTCGCGGGGAGGTGGCCGGTCGGGCCGATCGATCCGGCCACGAAGCGCTCCTGGCCCGCCGCGGCGCGCGCGATCTCGGCCGCTTTCCGGTTGATCTCGAGCGTGTGCTCGCCAAGGCCCCACTCCTCGAGCTTTAGGCGGCTGGCCTGGAAGGTGTCCGTCTCGACCACCTCGGCGCCCGCGGCGAGCATCGACTCGTGCACGCCCTGAATCACGTCGGGCCGGTTCAGCACGAGCGCCTCGTGGCACTTGCCCTGAAGCCCGCCGTAGTCCTCCTGCGTCAGGTCGAACTGCTCGAGCGTGGCGCCCATGCCGCCGTCAAAGACGACGACGCGGCCGCGGACCGCCTCCATGTAGTCGCGCGTGGCCAAGGCGGACAGGTTACCAACCTTGACAAGGATGTGTCAGGGTTGGTTCAGGCGTCTGCTGCGCGTCCTCAGGGGGCGTCTTGCTCAAGCCGCGAGCGCAGCCGGGCGAGCCGGAGGTCGGCGGGTGCGCCGTTCAGCTCGTCGAGCAGGTCGAGCAGCTCACGCGCGAGCCGCGCGTCCGGATCGCTCGCGCGGTAGGCGCGGTCGCGGCCCCGCAAGGGCGGCGGCTCTTCGCCCTCCTCGCCGGCCACCACGACGTGGACCTGTTCCGCGCGCTTCGCCCGGTACTGCGCCTCGTCCGCCGCGCGGAGCAGCTCGCCGGGCGTCTGCACGCCCTCGGAGCGTGCGGCGACGCCGCAGGAGATCCGCTCGTCGCCCGTGGCCGCCAGCCGCTCCGCGGCGTCGAGGACCACACGGCGCGCCTCCTCGGCGGTGCCGGTCGGGAGGAGCACGCAGAACTCGTCGCCGCCGAAGCGGCCCACAACCGCGTCCGCATGGCGCGCGGCCGCCTTGGTCAGGGCCGTGGCCGCAGCGACGAGGGCACGGTCGCCGGCCTCGTGGCCGCCGGTGTCGTTCACCCGCTTCAGGTTGTCGATGTCGCAGAGCACGAGCGCCGGTGCGCCGGGTACGGCCGGGGAGGCGCACGCCTCCTCCAACGCCGTTTCCACCGCGCGCCTGCTTGCGACACCCGTGAGCGAGTCCGTGTACGCGAGGCGCTCGATCTCGGCGAACAGCTCCGCCCGGTGGATTGCGCCGACGAGCTGGTCTCCTATCGCGCGCAGGAACTCCACGTCGCCCTCGGACACGCGCGGCGCGCCGGGCGCGGTCATCAGCTCGAGCTCTCCCCACGGCCTGCCCTCGAGGACCATCCGCACGGAGAGGCTGGACTCCTTCTCCAGCCGCGTGAGCAGCTCACGCTGGGAAGCCTCGGTGTTCGGATCGTCGACCGCCGCGATCGAGAACTCGCCCTCTCCCATGAGCCGTTGCAGCGAGGGGTAGTCCTCGACCGAGTAGACCTCGTTCTCGGGAAAGCGCTCCTCCAGAGGGCTCAGCAGGCCCACGTTCACGAGTGTGCGCAGGATGCCATTCTCGGCGTCCCAGCGGCTGATCGAGAGCGAGGCGCCGCCCACGGCCTCGAGGGATCGCTCGGCGGCCAGCTCGAGGACCTCCTCGAGCCGGTTCGCGCCCGCCGCGACCGCGGCGACGTCAATCAGGGCGCGAAGTTGCGCCTCGGCGAAATTCCCGCTTTGCATGGGCTCTAGGAACTTTTCGTCATCCTGACGCGCTATCTGAAGCTTTTAGGCCTCTGCCTCTGCTGCGTCACCGCGGCGCGCGGCGTGTCCGAGCTGCACCGGAGCGGAGTACATGGCCTTCAGGCGCAGGTCGCGCCAGGTCATGCCCTCGCGCACCAGCGCAGGCATTCCCATGGCCAGCGCGGTCGCGATCTCCACCGCCTGGAGGATGATTCCGTACGCCAGCGCGTTCGTCTTGCCCACGCCGTACGCGGACAGCACGGCCACGCACGCGGCCTGGAAGACGCCCAGGTTCGCCGGCGTGGCGGGCACGGCGGCCGTGACATTGACCGCGAACAGGACGGCTGCGGCGGCGCCGAGGCCGGCCTGGTGGTCGAGTCCCAGAGCTACCAGGAGCAGGTAGCAGGCGAGCCACTGGATGGCCCAGGCGCTGAGCTGCATGGTCGCCGCCCACGCCCCGAGCTTCGGCCTGCGGAAGACCTGAAGGCCGCGCCGCACGCGCAGCATCGCGCCGCGCGCAAGCGCGGCCGCATGCTGTACCCGCTGGAAGCGGGTCGGCCTGCCGCGGCGCAGGAGCCAGGGCGCCGACAGTACGAGCGCCAGGACTACGACCGGCGCGATCGTCGCGACCACGAGCGCGTCCTCGTTCCCGTTGAAGAGCCCGACGGTGTGGAACATGACCGCGCCGAGCGCGATCAGCGCCAGGATGTTCAGGAGGGTCTGCGCGACGAGCGTGCCGAGCACGATCGGGAAGCGGTCGCGGACCCGGCCGACGCGCCGGGCCACGATCAGCGCGCGCGACGGCTCGCCGAGCCGGGCCGGCAGCGTGGCCGACATGAGCACGCCGATCATCGTGCCGCGCGCGGCGTCGCGACGCCGGACGCGCGTGTCCGGCAGGGCGGCGCGCAGGATCGCATGCCACGCCTCGGCGCGCAGCAGCATCGACGCGCACATCAGCGCGAACGCCGCGAGCACCCAGACCGGCGTGGCGGCGACCACCGCGCGCCCGATCGACTCGATCCCGAGCCGCTGAAGCGCGAGCACGGCGAGCCCCACGCAGGCCACGGTCCCCGCGGCGACGAGCACTCGCCGCGCGCCACGCGCAACACGGCGCCGGCCGGCGCCGGCGTCGTCCGGCTCGATCGAGCGCAGCCGCCGGGGGCCGACGCGCGGACCGGGCTCGGTCGCCGCGACGCCCGTGCGTCGCGCGACGCGCGCGGCCCGGCCGGTCGGCTCCGGGACGCTGAGCGCCGCCTCGTAGACGGCCTCGACCTCGCGGGCGACGTTCGGCCACGCGAAGCGCTCGGCGCGCTCGCGAGCCGCGGTGGCCATCTCGGCGCGCCGGCCGGGGTCGGCCGCGAGCGCGTGCAGCGCCTCGCCGAGCGCGACCGCGTCGCCCACCGGCACGAGCACGGCGTCCTCGCCGTCGCGGGCGACGTCCCGGTAGCCGGCGATGTCGGACGCCACAACCGGCGTCCCTGAGGCGAAAGCCTCGGTCAGCACCATGCCGAAGCTCTCGCCGCCGAGCGACGGCGCGCACAGCAGGTCCGCCTCGCCGAGCAGCTTCCACTTGTGGCCGTCATCCACCTGGCCGGCAAGCTCGATCCCCTCGCGGTCGAGCAGCAGCGGCTCGACCTCCTCGGGCGTCGGGCCCGCGACGGTGAGGCGCGCGTCGACGCCCACGCCGCGCAGCGCCTCGAACGCGCGCAGCAGGACGGGCAGGCCCTTGCGCTCCTCCGCGCGGCCGACGAACAGGAGGCGCAGCTCGTGGTTCGGCCGCGAGTCGCTCGGGCGCGCGGCTGACAGGTCCACGCCGTTGGGGATGACGCGGTAGCGCCCGCCGTAATAGCGCTGCGCGGTCCAGCTGGCGGCCTCCGACACGGCGATCCTGGCGCTGAGCTTCGAGTACAGCCGCCGCGCGCCGAAGAAGTTGGCCGTCAGCCGGCTCACGAAGGCGTTGGTCGTGTAGGTGTGGAAGGTGCCCACGGTCGGCACCGGGGCCGCCTCGGTGGCGTACCAGGAAACGTAAGGCGCATTCGGCTCGTGCACGTGGACGACGTCGTAGCCGCCCTGGCGCAGCTCCTTTCCGAGCACGCCAACCGTCTCCGGGAACGCCGCGAGGTTCGACACCGCGCCGTTCATGGGGAACCCGATCGTGCGGCCGAGCGGCACCACGTAGTCGGGCAGGGGCCGCCTCTGCGGCGAGGCACCGCGGTGACTTACACGCGCCAGGCGATCGTTGGGGTCGTAGGGCGCCAGGAGCCGGACCTCATGGCCGAGCCCCGTGAGCTCTTGGGCCAGAGCTTCCACATGGCGCCCGACGCCGCCTGGATACGTGTACGAGTAAGGCGACACGAGCGCTACACGCACAGGGCCACTGTATAGGCCAAACTGATCCTGTGCCCGAGCAGCGCAGCTACGTCAAGTACACGTTCCTGAAGATCGACCCTGCCTGGCGGCGGCGCTCGTCCCACGAGCGCGCGGCCGACAAGCGCGAGTTCGCCGCGGCTTGCAGGGAATTCGCCGAGGACCATTACCTCCGCGCCTACTCGCTGGTGGGCACCCGCGGCGACTGCGACCTGATGGTGCGCGCGATCGCCCGCACGCTCGAGCCTATCCACGAGCTGCACGTGCTGCTCAACCAGAGCGGGCTGATGCGCTACGCCGAGGTGCCGCACTCCTACCTGGCGATGACGAAGGAGTCGCCCTACTCGGACGAGCCGGACAAGCCGCTCGAGCCGCGCGCCGGGGCGGACTCGAAGTACCTGATCGTCTACCCGATGTGGAAGAAGCGCGAGTGGTACCGGCTCGCGCCCGACGAGCGGATGCGCGTGATGCGCGATCACATCGAGGTGGCGCGCCGCTTCACCGGCATCGAGACGAACACCGCGTACTCGTTCGGCCTTGACGACCAGGAGTTCGTGGTGGCCTTCGACGCGGACGACCCGGCCGAGTTCCTGGACCTCGTGCAGGAGCTGCGCTCCACGGAGTCGAGCGCGTACACCGAGTCGGAGACACCGATCTTCACCTGCATCAGATCGTCCGTCGAGCGCGCGCTCGACGCGTTGGACGGCGAGGCCGTCAGGGCGCCGGCGTAGCGTCCTTCGCGGCCTCGAGCAGCGCTTCGAAGGAGCACAGCTTCACGCGCGGGCGGCCGTGCCGCTCGCCGGCCTCCTTCTCGGCGCGGTCCACGGCCTGCCAGCCCGCGTAGCTCACGGCATCCGGCTGGCGCTCGGCGACCAGGGCCTCGAGCGAGTCGCGATCCGGGTCGCTCGGGTTGCCAAGGCGGTTCGCGTCGAGGTCCTCCAGCAGCGTGTCGACCGTCTCCTGTGCGTCCCGCTTGTTCGTGCCGATGATTCCGGTCGGGCCGCGCTTGATCCAGCCGACGGCGTACTCGCCGGTCCGATCGCGCACGCGCCCGCCGTCGTTGGGGATCGTGCAGGTCTGCTCGTCGAACGGCACGCCCGGGAGCTGCGTGCCTCGGTAGCCGATCGAGCGGAACACGAGCCCGCAGTCGAGCTCCTCGGTGATGTCCGTAGCCCGCGCCCGGATCGTGCCGTCGGCTTCGACCAGCTCGTTGTGCGCGAAGCGGATGCGCTCGACGCGATCCGATCCGAGGATCTCGACCGGTGAGACGAGGAAGCGCAGGACGATCCGGCGCCGCTTGCCAAGCGGCTCGCGCGCCGCGTACCCGGTGAGGATGTCCACGTTCTTTTTCGCAGTTGTGTGGGCGGCCTCGCTCTCGATGAAGGCCTTGGAGAGCGGGTCCAGCTCCACGTCACCCGGATCGACGAACACGTCGGCGTCGGTCATCTCGCCGAGCTCCAGGAGCTCGGGGTTCGTGAACGCGGCCTGAGCAGGCCCGCGCCGCCCCAGCACCACGATCTCCGTGACATTCGACTCGGCGAGCACCTCGAGCGCATGGTCGGCTACGTCGGTCTGGGCAAGCTCCTCCCGCGTGAGGGCGAGCATCCGAGCGACGTCGGTGGCGACATTCCCGTTCCCTACGACGATCGCCCGCTCTGAGCTCAGGTCGAACTCGAGGTCGCGGAAGTCCGGGTGGCCGTTGTACCAGGCCACGAACTCGGTGGCGGCCCAGCTGCCGGGAAGGTCCTCACCGGGGATGCCCATGCGGCGGTCGGTCTGCGCCCCGACGGCGTAGATCACGGCGTCGTAGCGGTCTGTGAGGTCCTCGTGGGAGAGGTCGCGGCCGAGCTCGACGTTGCCGTAGAAGCGGAACTCAGGGTGCTCGGCGGTCTTCTCGTAGACGCGGCTAACCGCCTTGATGTTCGGGTGGTCGGGCGCGACGCCGCCCCTGACGAGCCCCCACGGCGTGGGCAGGCGGTCGAACATGTCGACCTGCACGCAGAGGTCAGGATGCGACTTGCACTTCAGCAGGTGCCCCGCCGCGTAGAACCCCGAGGGCCCCGACCCGACGATGGCGACCCTGAGCGGCCGCTCCGATGTTCCGATCTCGGACATGCCAGCCCACGAGTGTAGGCATGGCGCGACCGGGGTCTACGCGGAGGCGGGCTCCTGCGGCTCGTCCGCGCCGTCCTGACCCTCGTCCGCGCCGCCCATGATGAGGTCGATCGCCGAAACGGTCTCGACAGACTTGACCGTGACCGGCCCGTCCTCGACGGGCTCGTCCTCGACAGGCTCCGCCTCGACGACCGGCTCGGCCACGACCACCTCGGCGGCCGGCTCCGCCTGCGCGGCGGCCACGTCGTCGGCAAGCTCCTGGATGGACGGACTGGCGATCTCCGGAAGCGGCTCCTCGGCGGGCTCCTCGGCAACCGGCTCTTCCACCGGCGGGAATGGGCGCATCTCGGGCGCCTTGGGCGCCTCGGGAGTGGCCAGGTCGGAAAGTGTCTCAGGCGGGGCGGGGCGCGACGGAAGCGTGATCGTCGTGGTCGCGTCCGGGGCCTCGGCGTCTGCGTCGCCGCTGGAATCCTCGACACCGGCCTCGTCGTCCGCGGCCGCTGCGGCCGGGGCCGCCACGGCGGGCGTCACCGAAGCCGAGCTTGCGTCGACCACGACCGTGCCGGCCGCCAGATCGCCGATCCGCTGGCGCTTCTCGCCGGTGGCCAGCATCACGATCAGGCCCACGATGTAAGCGCCGGCGCCATCGACCACCCGAAGGACGGTCCGCACGGCGACCTCGCGCATCCCGGCGGGCGACCCGTCGGCTCGCACGACGCGCAGCTTCATTAGCTTCTTCCCGATTGTCTGGCCGTCGCCCGACTCGAGCGCGAAGTAGTAGTAGAGCGCCCAGCCGAGGATCACCGCGAAGAGCGCGCCGCGAACCTCGCTCGCGTCGCCGCTCAGCGCATCGCCCGCAAACAGGATGGCGGCGGCGCCTACGGCGACGATGGCCAAGTCCACGATGCCGGCCACGACACGGCGGTTGTCGAGCTTCGGACCACGGACTGGGGCTGCGGATGCCTGTGCGATTGCGTTCATCACCCAAAACATCGGCATCGCGGAGCCGAAATTGAGGGCTGAAGGGCATGATCCCTGCAGTGGAGCGGGTCGCCGTAATCGACATGGGCTCGAACTCGTGGCGCCTCGTCGTGTTCGGGTACGAGCCGGGCACGCCGTGGTGGAGCCTGGTCGACGAGATCCGCGAGGCGGTGCGTGTCGCCGCCGGAGTCGGCGCGACCGGCGCGCTGCGGCCCGAGCGCGTCGAGCTGGCGCTCCACACCGCGGCGGTGTTCTCGGCGTTCTGCCGCGCCACGGAGGTGGACGAGGTCGAGGCCGTGGCCACCAGCGCGATCCGCGACGCCTCGAACGGCGACGAGCTGCTCGCCGACATAGAGCGGACCACCGGGCTTCAGCCCCGCGTCATCAGCGGCGAGGAGGAGGCGCGCTACGGCTGGCTGGCGATCGCCAACTCCACCACGATCGAGGACGGCTTCGGGCTCGACATCGGCGGGGGCAGCATCCAGACGCTGCGACTGGAGCGCCGCCGGATGGTGGACGCGCGCTCGCTTCCGCTGGGGGCCGTGCGGGTGAGCGAGCGCTTTCTCCCCGGCGAGAGGGCCACCGGCAAGGAGATCAAGGCGCTTCGAAAGCACGTGGCCGAGGAGCTCGACGGGCTCGACTGGTGGGGCGGCGGCAGCCGAATCGTCGGGATCGGCGGCACGATCCGGAATCTCGCCGCCGCGGCGATGAAGCGGCTGGACCTGCCCGACATCGACGTGCAGGGGTTCGCCCTAACGCGCGACGCGCTCGGGGAGCTGATCGAGGAGCTTGCCGAGCGGCCGGTCTCGAAGCGCGCGCAGGTGAGGGGGATCAAGTACGACCGTGCCGACGTGATCCTCGGCGGCGCGCTTGTGCTCGACACCGCGCTCCAGGAGGGCGGCTTCGACGCGATCGAGGTGACCGAGGCGGGGCTGCGCGAGGGCGTCTTCTTCGACCGCCTGCTCGGTGAGCGCGAGCTCTTCGACGACGTGCGTACCGAATCGGTGCGCAACCTCGCGCACCGCTTCGAGCATCACGCCGAGCACGACCAGCACGTCTGGGCGCTGTCGCGGGAGATGTTCGACGGGCTGGCCGCCGCCGGCCTGCACGAGTACGGCGAGGCCGAGCGCGAGCTGCTGTGGGCCGCGTGCCTGCTGCACGACATCGGGGTGGCCGTGAACTACGACGACCACCACCGCCACTCGCACTACCTGGCGCTCAACGCGGGGCTGCCCGGGTTCACACCGCGGGAGCTGATCCTGATCGGCCTGATCGCGCGCTACCACCGGAAGGGCGCGCCCGACGCGTCCGAGCTGGGCGACGTCGCGGAGCCCGGCGACAGGGAGCGCCTCGAGCTCCTGTGCGGCGTCATCCGCCTGGCCGAACAGCTCGAGCGCAGCCGCGACCGCGCGATCACCGGCGTGCGCGTGTCCGCGCACGACTCGACGGTGTCGCTCGAGGCCGACACCCACCCCTCGCGCGATGCGACCGTGCCGATCTGGGCGGCTCGTCGCAACGCCGGCCTGCTGGCCGAGGCGCTCGGCCGCGACGTGGAGATCGCCGGCTAGGCGAGGCGCGTCTCGAGCTCGCCGAGCTGCGGTGACGAGATCACGATCTCGTCGCCCGGCTTCAGCCACACCTCCGGGTCGCGCATGCTCCCCACTCCGGCGGGGGTGCCGGTCGACACGACGTCGCCGGGCTCGAGCGTCATGAGCTGGGACAGGTAGGCCAGGAGCGCCGGCACGGAGTGCACGAGGTCCGCGGTGGCGCTCTGCTGCATGACTTCGCCGTTCAAACGCAGCTCGATCTCGATGCCGTCATGCGGCCCGGCCTCGTCGGGCGTTACGAGCGCGGGCCCGCAGGGGGCGGCGCCGTCGAAGGTCTTGCCGGGCATCCACTGCGGCGTCTTGTACTGGTAGTCGCGCGCCGAGAGGTCGTTGAGGAGTGTGTAGCCGGCCACGTGGTCCATGGCGTCCGCCTCGGAGACGTCCTTGCAGCGGTCCCCGATAACGAACGCGACCTCGGCCTCGTAGTCCACCCGCGTGCTCCACCCCGGCAGCCGCACGGGCGCCCCCGGGGGCGCCAGCGCGTTGCTGAACTTGGCGAAGAAGGTGGGAGTCTCCGGCGGCTCGGCGCCCTGCCCCTCGGCGTGCCCCCGGTAGTTCAGGCCGATGCAGAGGATCTTGCCGGGGCGAGTGACAGGCGGCAGCAGCTCGAGCCCCTCGACCGGCACGCCGTCATCGCCATCGACGGCCTCGACCTCCTCGATCAGACCGCCCTCGAGGATGGCCTCGAGCGTCCGGTCGGTCGCGCGGGCGCCTCTCGAGGCGTCGCCCCAGATGTCGTACACGCAGCCGTCCTTCAGAAGCGCCGCGCGCGGATGACCGTTCGCCTGGAAGCTCACGAGTCTCATCGGCCACGCCAGCGTATAGCGCAAGCACCGGGCGGTGCCCGGTGCGCAGCGATCTCATCTGCGTACCCTCATCCGAATGGCAAAGGACCTCCCGACCAGCAGGGTGAGCCGCGCCGCCAAGGTCGGCCGGCTCGCGGGAGGCCAGGCCGCGCGCGGGTACGCGACCAAGGCGGCGAACCTGACCCGGGGCGAAGAGGGGCGTCAGGCAGCCGCGGCGCGCCGCCAGATGGAGGCCGCGGAGCAGATCTTCGACGTGCTCGGCCAGATGAAGGGCGCGGCGATGAAGGTCGGGCAGGTCGCCTCGTTCATCGACACGGGCGCCTTCCCGCCGGAGTTCCAGGAACGGATCCAGGCGAAGCTCGCGGAGCTGCGCGACGCGGCGCCGCGGGTGTCGTTCGACCGGATGCGCGCCGTCATCGAGGGCGACCTGGGCGAGCGCCTCGATGACGTGTTCGCGGAGTTCGAGGAGGACGCCGTGGCGGCTGCCTCGATCGGCCAGGTGTACCGCGCGCGCCTCCACGACGGCCGCGACGTGGCGGTGAAGGTCCAATACCCCGGCGTGAGCCAGGCGGTGCGCGCCGACCTGCAGAACTTGGGGCTGATCATGCGCGTGGCGAAGCGGATCGCTCCCGGCATGGACGCGAAGGCGATGACGGCGGAGATCCGCGAGCGGCTGACCGACGAGCTCGACTACGAGCACGAGGCGCAGCAGCACCGCGCGTTCGCGCGCACGTGGCGCGGCCACCCGTTCATCTACGTGCCGAGGGTGGTCACCGACCTGTCGACCGAGCACGTGTTGGTAAGCGAATGGGTTGACGGGATTGGCTTCGAGGAGGTGAAAGGGCAAGACCGCGCGACGCGCGACCGCTTCGGCGAGATCATCTTCCGCTTCTTCTTCGGGTCGCTCTACCGGAACGGCCACTTCTCGGGCGACCCCCACCCCGGCAACTACCGGCTGATGCCGGACGGCCGCGTGGCGTTCATCGACTTCGGGATGACGAAGCGCGTGGCGCGCGAGGACATCGACGCCGAAGTCGAGGCGCTGCGCGCCGTGATGGAGCACGACGTGGGCGGCCTCCATCGGCAGCTCGCCGCGATGGGCTTCTTCGACCCGGACGACGATCTGGTCACCCCGCAGGCCGTGTTCGACCATTTCCACGACGTGACCGCCTGGTACAACGAGGACCGCGAGGTCACGGTGGACCGCGCGGTGGTTGCGCAGACGCTGATCGACTTCGGCGACCCTCGGTCCCGCCACTGGCAGCTGATGCGCCGCGAGACGATGCCGCCCCAGGCGATGCTCGCCCGCCGGATGGAGGCGCTCACGCTCGGCGTGCTCGGCCAGCTCGAGGCCACTGCGAACTGGCACCGGATCGCCCGCGAATGGCTCTTCGGCGACCCGCCCTCGACCGAGCTGGGAGCGCTCGAAGAGCCCTTCCACACCCGCGCGGCCGCGTGATCAAGGCCTCACCCATAGCACTCGGCACCCTGCGTGCCGACCCGGTCATGGAACGCCTGATCGAGGAGCACGGTGCGATCGTCGGGCAGGATCTGAAGCGCGAGCGTGCCGGCGACGCCTATGGCGCGCTCCTCCGGTCGATCGTCGGACAGCAGCTGTCCACGAAGGCCGCGCGGACGATCTACGGTCGGATGGTCCAGCTGTTCGACGGCCACGCGCCCACTCCGCAGCAGCTGCTCGCGGTCGATCCCGAGAAGATCCGCGCGGCCGGGCTCTCGCGCCCGAAGATCTCCTACCTGCGCGACCTCGCGGAGCACGTCGAGAAGGGCGAGCTGGAACTCGACCGGCTGGACGAGCTGCCGGACGAGGAGGTGATCGAGCAGCTCACGGCCGTGAAGGGCATCGGCGAGTGGAGCGCCCACATGTTCCTCATGTTCCACCTGGGCCGGCCGGACGTCCTGCCGGTCGGAGACCAGGGCATCAGGAACGCCGTGAAGGCCCAGTACCGGCTGCGCAAGCTCCCCGACGCGAAGCGGATGGAGAAGATCGCAAAGCCGTGGCGCCCGTACCGGACGCTCGCTTGCCTCTACCTGTGGAGCTCGCTGGACAACAAGCCGGCGTAGCCGGCGGCTAGACCGTCGCGCCGCAGCTCGGCTCTTCCTCCGCCACGCGGAAGGAGGAGCCGCAGCCGCAGGAGGCCACGACGTTCGGGTTCGAGACCTCGAACCCCGAGCCCATGAAGCTCTCGGTGAAGTCGACGGTGGAGCCGTCGACGTACTGCATGCTCGCCGGGTCCACGAGCACGCGGATGCCCTCGATCTCGAAGACGTGGTCGTCCTCGCGCTTCTCGTCGAGCGCCAGCGCGTACTGGAACCCTGAGCAGCCGCCGCCCTTCACGCCCACGCGGAGGCCCACGTCGCCCTCGGCGCCCTGGCCGGACATGAACTCCTGGACCTTCTGCGCGGCGATGTCGGTGAGAGTCACCATCTGCCCAGATTGTATCGGCGGTTGGGTCGATACCCTCAACAGTGGTTATGCCCAACGCAGAAGAGCTGAGAACGCGCATCGAGGAGGCCCTGCCCGGCGCGCGGGTCTCCGTCGTGGACACCACGGGCGGCGGCGACCACTTCCGCGCCGAGGTCGTCTCGGAGCGCTTCGAGGGACTGACGCGCATCCAGCAGCACAAGCTGATCTACGACGTGTTCGGCGACGAGGTCGGCGGCGCGATCCACGCGCTCTCCATTAAGACCCAGACACCAGCCCCGGCCGGAGACGGACGATGACGAACGAAGAGATCCGCAGCTTCATCCAGAACGCCATCCAGGAGAACAAGGTGATGCTCTTCATGAAGGGCACGCCGCAGCAGCCCGCCTGTGGCTTCTCCATGCGCGCGTCCGGCGCGCTCAACACGCTGGGCGTGAAGTACGCCGCGCTCGACATCCTGCCCGACCCGCGCATCCGCGAGGAGCTATCCGCGGTGTCCGGCTGGCCGACGATCCCGCAGCTGTTCGTGGACGGCGAGCTGATCGGCGGCTCGGACATCGTCATGGAGATGTTCGAGTCGGGCGAGCTGGCGGACACGCTCGGGGTGGACCAGGCCGACCTGGGCGAGGCTTCGCCCGGCGAGCCGGAGCCGTCGGCTTCCGAGCAGCCGCCCCAGCGCCAGACCGGGATCGGGCTCGAGAACCGCCTGCGCTAGGCCGTCGCGGCCTGGGCGCCGCCGCCGAGCTGCTTAAGGCGCTGCCAACGTGACGGGCGGCGCGGCCGGCTGCGGCGGTACTGGTCGATCGTGAGACCCGGGCGGATGCTGGTCTCGATGTAGAGGACCTGGCTGTTCGGGTTCGCGTTCATACCGCCAGCATCCCGCCGCGCACGCCTTCGAAAAATGCGGCGAGCAGGTGTCCGGCGGTGCGGTTCTCCGCCCAGGGCAGGGCGGCTTACCGACCCCTAACCCGCCTTTGCGGAACCTTTGCTCGCGCGCTACCGCTGGCTTGCCGGGGCCGACCTACCGTGGCCTGCCATGGATCGCAGACACGGATTCTTCATCGCCCTTGCCATCGGACTGGCGGCAATCGCCGGCACGTACGCCGCGTTTCAGACCACCGACCTGGGGGCCCAGGCGGCCACCAGCTCAGAGAAGGAGATCGCGGCCGCGGACGTGCGGCTCGATGAGCAGGAGGCGGCGCTGCGGCGGGCCGCCAGGAAGCAGCCGCCCAAGCTCCCGAAGCTGCCGGCCCGCGCGTTCGGCGCAGCGAGTGGTGGCGGCGATGCAAGCGCCGGCGGGCCGGGCTCGGCGCCCACCCCTGTGACTCCTGTGGCGGCCGTGCCCGCGCCGTCCGGCCCGGGCCCCTCGGTGAACTCGGGTCCCGGGAGCTTCGACGACCACGGCGGTGACGACGACGCCGCGGACGCCTACGAGGACTACCTGGACGACCGCGCCGACGCCATGGAGGACGCCGCCGACGCGGCCGAGGACGCCTGGGAGGACGCGCACGATGACTGAGCACGTGGTGCGGCTCTACGCGGCCGCCGTCGCGCTGGTCGTCTTCCTTCTGTTCTGGGCTGTGATCGCGGCGCGCCCGTGGGCGGCCGCGGGCGAGAGCGACCCACGGATGGAGACGCTGCAGCGCCGCGAGGCGAAGCTCCAGCGTGAGACCCGCCGAGTGAACCTCGTCGTGAAGCGCCGCTTCGCGCGCTACGAGCGGCAACTCGCGCGCCGGAAACGGGCGATCAGGCGGCGCGAGCGCGAGAACGCCGCGATCCTGGCGGCGTCGAGCCCGGCCTCCGCCGGCGCCAGCGGCTCCTCCTCCGCCGGCTTCTCGTCCGCCGGGACAGCGTCCGCACCGGCCGCGGCGGCACCGGCCGCCGCCGCGCCGGTCACGGTCACCGCGGCGCCCCCGGTCACGACCACGAGCAGCTCGTGATGGACTGGCGCGCCCACGCCGGCGGCCGCGGGCAGCCCGACGCGGGGGCCCCTCTCCAGCGGCATCGCTTCGACTCGATGGGCACTTGGGTCGAGTGCCTCGTGGAGGCGCCTTCTTCGCCCGCACTCGATGCCGCCTTTGCTCACGTCGAGCACGAGTTCGCCCGCCTAGAGCGCAAGCTGTCGCGCTTCCGTGCCGATTCGGAGCTCTCGCGTCTCAATCGGGAGCGGGCGATCGAGGGCAGCGACGAGCTCCTCGAGCTGACGACGCTCGCCCTGGCCGCCCGCGAGCGGACCGGCGGCCGCTTCGACCCGACCGTACACGACGCCCTGATGGCCGCCGGCTACGACCGAACCTTCGCCGACCTGTGCGACGAAACGCGCACACCGGCCCCGGTGCCACGAGTTTCGTCTGACAGTCAGACCGAACACGTGTCACCAGCGCCACCGCGGGAGCAGGGGTTGGCCGGCGGCGGCCGCGAGGTGCTGGTCGGCGGCCGGCGTATCGAGCTGGGGCCCGGCGCGTCGCTCGACTTCGGCGGCATCGCGAAGGGCTACGCTGCGGACCGGTGCGTTGCTCGGCTCGCCGAGCTCGGCCCCGCGCTCGTCAATGCAGGCGGGGACCTCGCAGTCAGCGGGCCGCGCGCGGACGGCCCGTGGCCGGTCGCGGTTGACGTGCCCGGTGAATCGCTGGCGGTGGGGATCTCGCACGGCGGCCTCGCCACCACCGGCCGCGACCGTCGCCGCTGGATCCGCGACCGCGAGGAACGACACCACCTCATCGATCCGCGAACGCTCAGACCAGCCGAGGGCGGCCCGCTCTCCGTAACCGTCACCGCCCCCACCGCTACGGAAGCCGAGATCACGGCGAAATCGCTCTTCCTCGCCGGCCCCAACGCCGAGCGCGAGGCCCGCCTCGCCGGTACAGCGGCGGTGCTGGTTCGGGACCGAGGCGAGTACGAGCTCCTGGGGCTCGCCGCATGAAGTCCGACCCCACCTTCTGGCTGCTGGCGCGCGCCACCGGCCTCGCCGCCTACGCGCTGCTGACCACCTCGGTGCTCGCCGGGCTCGTCCTCAAGTCGCGTCCGTTTGGCACAAAGATCAAGCCGGCCAGCGCCACCCAGCTCCACCGCATGCTCGCGCTGCTCTCGCTAAGCGCGCTCGCCCTCCACGGGCTCGCGCTCGTCCTGGACGAGACCGTCCACATCGGCATCGCCGCACTGCTCGTCCCGGGGGCGGCGCCCTACCGGCCGCTCTGGACCGGCCTGGGCGTGCTCGCGGGTGAGCTCATGGTGCTCGTCTACTTCTCGTTCGCGCTACGCAAGCGGATCGGCGTCAAGAACTGGCGCCGCCTGCACTGGACGACCTACGGCGTCTTCGCCGGCGCGACCGCGCACGGGGTCATGGCCGGCTCGGACAGCTCACAGCCGTGGGCCATCGGCCTCTACCTCGGCGCGATCGGCGCCGTCACAGCCGCCACGGCTTGGCGGGCTCTCGTTCCGCCGCAACGACCCCAACCGAAGGGAGCATCATGAGCACCTACCGCATCACCATCGACGGAGGCCTCTGCAGCGGCTTCGGCACCTGCGCTGAGCTGGCCCCCGAGCTGTTCGACATCGGCCCAGACGGGATTGCCGCCACGCGCCAGGGCTCGACCGACGACCCCGCCGTGCTCGACACGGCCGCCGCGTGCCCGATGGGCGCCATCTCGGTGGTGGAGGAGTGAGCGCGCGGTCCGTCGTGATCGTGGGCGCGGGCCTCGCCGGATCGCGCTGCGCCGAGACGCTCCGCGCGGAGGGCTTCGACGGCCAGGTCACGCTCGTAGGCGACGAGCCGTTCGGCCCCTACGAGCGGCCCGCTCTGTCGAAGGAGTTCCTCGCGGGGAGGAAGGAGCGGATCGAGCTGCGCGGCCCGGACCACTGGGGCGAGCGCGACATCAAGCTCGTGCTCGGCCACCGCGTGGACACGGTGAACCCCGCCATGGGGACGATTCCGGGCGCACCGCCGGCCGACGCGATCGTGATCGCCACCGGCGCACGCGCCCGCACGCTGCCGTTCAGCTGCCCGCCCGACGTGCATACGCTGCGAACCGCGACCGACGCGAGGTACCTGCGCGAGGCGCTCACGCCGGGCAGCCGCCTCGCCGTGATCGGAGCCGGGTTCGTGGGCGCCGAGGTGGCGTCGACGGCACGCGAGCTGGGCGTGGAGGTCACGCTGATCGACCTCGAAACCACGCCGCTCGCAAGGGTGCTCGGCCCCGAAGTGGGCGCGCTACTCGCTGACCGCTACCGCTCCCACGGAGTGGATCTCCGCCTGGGCGCGGGGCTGGGCCGCTTCCTCACCGCCGCATCCGGCGAGCTCACAGGCATCGAGCTGACGGACGGCTCGACCGTAGAGGCCGACACCGCGCTCGTAGCCATCGGTGCCGCCCCGGCCTGCGACCTTCTGGGCGACCCGCGCGAAGGGATCAAATCCGACGCTTCCGGCCGAACCGAGCACCCCGGCGTCTACGCATGCGGCGACGTGGCCTGCGCCTGGCGGCCCTCGCTGAGCCGCCATGTCCGCGTGGAGCACTGGACCTCGGCGGCTGGCCAGGCCGCGGCGGTGGCCCACGCGATCCTCGGCAACGACAGGCCCTACGACGAGGCGCCGTACTTCTGGTCCGACCAGTTCGGCGTGCGCCTGCAGCACGTGGGCCACGACGAGGACCTGGCGCACGTGGAGATCGAGGGAGACACGGATAGCTTCACCGCTCACTACCGTGACGCGGAGGGCAGGCTCCTGGCCGCCCTGGCCGCGAACCGCCCACGCGACATCGCGGGAATGCGGCGCGAGCTTGCGGGCGAGGCGACGGCGGCCGCCGCCTGACCCGCGGCCCTAGCGCTCGATCTCGTACCCGCAGTGCGGGCAGCGGCGCGCCGACTGCAGGATGCGCTCGTTGCACTGGAGGCAGCGGCGGCGTGGCCGGTGCGCCATCAGGCCGCCAGCCACGCAGATGACCAGTGCGCCCAGCAGCGCGGCGAAGTAGAGGCTTCCGGACACGGGCAGGTCAGCGGCCGGAGCCCGGTGGGCGTTTCCGGCGCTGTGCGTCCATGGCGGCGCGGCCTCGGTCCATGTAGCCACGCGCCTGCTCCTTGTAGCGCTCCTTCTCCTCCGGGGTGAGGGACTGCCAGCGCTCCCACGCCATGAGGACGTAGGGCCACAGCCGGCGGGCGCCGCGGGCGGCGCTTCGGGCGCGCCCTACGCGGCCGTAGCCGGCGCCTCTGCCTAGGTTTCTCTGCGATCGAGCCATTCGAGGTACTCCAGTATCCGGTGCGAGTCGTGGATAACGTCGTCTTCGTGTACGAGAACCGGTACCCATCTCTGCCCGGTCAACTCCTCGACCTCCGGGCGATCGCGCTTCAGGAAGGGCACTCGGACCTCCTCGAAGTTGAGCTCCATCGCCCGCAGGCGTCGAGCGACCTTGCCGCACCGGCACACGAGGTCGGTCGGGGCGCGACAGCGGTACAGGGTCGTCACGGGTCGGAGGGTATTTGACGCATCCGGAAACCCGTGAGAGGTTCAGACGAGTCATGAAGCTTCGGCTCGCGCTGCTGGTCGTGGCCCTCCTGGAGCTCGCGGGAACCCATGGCGCCGCCGCCTCCTCTGGCCCGGAGGTGGTGGGCGCCGGCCAACCGGGCTAGCGCCTCACCGCCCGCTTCAGCACGCCCGCCGCTCCCTCCGCCACGCCCAACGCCGCTCCCGCGACCCGGTACTGGAGCTGCTGTGAGCGCCGTGTGCGCGCGATCCGCTCGTGCTCGCGCTCCATGTGCCAGGACACGGTTGCCTCGAGCGTCTCCTCGTGTGGCCTCGCCTTCCAGCCGAGCACGCGCTGCGCCTTCGTGGCCCGGTACGTCCAACGGTTGCCCGCCGCCTTCACCTCGGACGGCGTGAGCGGCCACGCGCGGCCGCCCGCTCCCAGGACGGCCGCGGCGGCCTCCGCGGCCCGCGGCGGAATGCGCACGGGAGTCGGCACGCCGGACAGCCGGCCTAGGTCCGCGAACAGGCGCTCGAAGGTGAAGTTCCGCCCCGAGAGCAGGTAGCGCTCGCCGACCTCTCCGCGCAGCTCCGCGAGCAGGTGGCCCGCAGCCGCGTCGCGCACGTCCACGATCCCGACCGCGCCGTCGGTGTACACCGGCACCCGCCCGAGCAGGAAGCTCCGCACGAGTCGCGTGGACGACAGCAGGTGGTCGCCCGCGCCGAGGCAGATCGCCGGGTTCACGCACACCAGCGGCAGCCCGTGCGCCGCGACCCGCATCGCCTCGACCTCGGCCTCATGGACCGAGTTCACGTAGGGGATGCCGAGCCGCGCGGCAGTGAACAGCTGCGTCTCCACGGCCGCTTTGCCGTTCGCCGCGGGCCCGATCGCCGCGGCGCTCGACGTGTACACCACACGCTCCACCTCCGCCCGCAGGCACTCCTCCATCACGAGCTTCGTGCCGCCGACGTTCACCTGGAAGAGCAGCTCGGCGTCCGCCGGCCGCACGGACGTGACGCCCGCGCAATGGAAGACGCGCGAGACGCCCTTCAGCGCGCGCCGCACCGAGCGCCGGTCGCGGACGTCGAGCTTCACGCGGCGGCAATCGAGGTCGGCGATCGCCGAGTGGGACGAGCTCTCCTGCACCCCGAGCGTCACGTCGTCGCCGCGCTCGGCGAGCAGGCGCGCGACGTGCGACCCGATGAAGCCGGTTGCGCCGGATACGAGCACGCGGGGCAAGGCGGCCGAGTGTAGGGGGGAAAGCATCGCGGCGCACCGGGCACCGCCCGGCGCTGGCGCGTAGCATCGCGGCGCACCGGGCACCGCCCGGCGCTGGCGCGTATAGGCTGGCCCGCGCATGTCCCCCGTATCGGTGGTGACCGACAGCACCTCGTACCTCCCGCCGGAGCTGATCGACCGCCACCGGATCGAGGTCGTGCCGCTGTACGTCGTCTTTGGCGGCGACCGGACCGTCCCCGAGATCGAGATCACCGACTACCCGGCGTTCTTCGAGGAGCTCCGCACGGCCGAGAAGCTCCCAACTACTTCGCAGCCGAGCGTCGGCGACTTCACGTCCAGATACGAGCCGCTGCTCTCCGACGGCGGCGAGGTGGTGTCGGTGCACATCTCGGGAGGCCTCTCGGGCACCCCCGAGGCGGCGCGCCAGGCCAAGGAGGAGCTCACCCGCGGCGGCAAGGGCGGCGAGCGCGTCGAGGTCGTGGACTCCACGACCGCTGCCGGCGGCCTCGGCTTCATGGTGCTCGCGGCCGCGAAGGCGGCCGCCGACGGCGGGAGCGCGAAGGAGGTCGCGGAGCACGTGGCCGAGGCGCGCAAGCAGCTGAAGCTCTGGTTCGCCATCGACACGCTCGAGTTCTTGAAACGCGGCGGCCGCATCGGCGCGGCGAGCGCGTGGATCGGGTCCACCCTGCGGGTGAAGCCGATCCTCACGGTGGAGAACGAGATGACGCCCGTGGAGCGAGTGCGCACGTCGAGCCGGATGTTCGAGCGCCTTGTGGAGTACGCACGCTCGTGCGCGGACTCGGGCGAGAACGCGTGGTCGGCGCAGCACATCAACGCGCCGGACCAGTGCGCCGCGCTGGTGGAGCGCTGCCAGGAGATCTACGGCACCCCGCCGACGATCGTCAGCGAGATCGGGCCGGTGCTCTCGGCCCACACGGGCCCCGGCCTGCTCGGCACGGGCGCCTTGCCCCGTCATTTCGTCGAGTAGGAAGCAGGCCCGGCGGGGCGAATACCGCCCTGATGCTCACGGTCAGGACGATTGTGCGCACGGTCCTCGTGGTCGTGTGCGTGGCCCTCATCCTCTACCTGCTGTTCCTCCTGCGGAAGCCGATCGGCTGGCTGCTGATCTCGATCTTCCTGGCGGTCGCCCTGTCGCCGCTCGTGAATGGAGCAGCCCGTCACATGAAGCGCGGGCTCGCCATCGCGGTCGTCTACATCGGCCTGCTGCTCATCCCGATCCTGCTGATCGCGCTGATCGTCCCGCCGCTCATCACGGAGGCCAACAACTTCGCCGAGAACGTGCCGCAGTACGCCGACGACGTGACGGAGTTCGTCCAGGAGAACGAGCGGCTGCGGGAGCTGAACGAGGACTACGACATCACCGGCAAGCTCGAGGAGGAGGCCGCCAAGCTCCCGGAGCGCCTGGGTGGGGCGGCCGGGACGCTGCGCGACATCGGGTTCGGGATCGTCAGCTCGCTGTTCGCGCTGCTCACGATCCTCGTCATGACCGCTTTCCTGCTGGGAAGCGGGCACCGCTGGGTCCAATCGATCATCGCCTCGCGGCCGCCGGCGCAACGGGACCGCCTCCGGCGCTCGCTCGAGAACATGGCGGGCGCGGTGAGTGGTTACGTCGCGGGCGCGCTCACCATCGCCGTGATCGCCGGGGTCGCGACCTACATCGTCCTGACGATCCTCGGCGTCCCTTTCAGCGGCCCGCTGGCTGTCCTGGCCGGCCTGATGTCGCTCATCCCGATGGTCGGTGCGACCATCGCGGCCGTGCTCATCGGCGTCGTGACCCTCTTCGAGGACTTCCCGACGACCACGATCATCTGGGCGGTCTGGGCAGTCGTCTACCAGCAGCTCGAGAACAATCTGATCCAACCGCAGATCCAGAAGCGCACGGTGAACGTGCACCCGTTCCTCACGATCGTCGCCGTGCTGTTCGGGGGCACACTGCTCGGCGTGATGGGCGCGATCATCGCGATCCCGATCGCGGCCTCGATCCAGATCCTGCTGCGCGAGTACGTGGACCTGCACAACTTCTCGCTGAAGCGGACCGAGGCTCAGCCGCCGGTGCCGCCCGCCCCCGCGTAGCCTGCCGCTTATGACGCCGGGCGCCCTCACCCGCCGCGGACTGCTGCTCGCGGTCACGGCCATTTCGCTGTACCTGCTCGCGCCCGCGCTCCTCGAGGTGTTCGGCGCTTTCGACGAGCTCGACGAGATCAGCCCACTCTGGTTCCCCGCGATGGTCGCGCTCCAGGTGGGCAGCTACGCGTGCATCTGGGGCGTGCAGCGCCTCGCCGTGCGCGCCGAGCACTGGGGCCCGGTGGTGACCTCGCAGCTCGCCTCGAACTCCTTCGGGCGTGTCGTGCCGGGAGGCGTGGCCGCCGCCGGCGCGATGCAGTACGCGATGCTGGTGCGCGGCGGCATCGCGCCCGCCGCGGCGGCGTCGGGGATGACGGCGTCATCGCTGCTCGTCTTCGGGACGCTCCTGGCCCTGCCGCTGCTCGCCCTGCCGGCGATCATCGGCGGCGTAGCCGTCGACCCGCATCTCACGCGCGCCGCTCTCGCCGGCGCCGTGCTGTTCATTCTGATGGTGGGCGCCGGCGTCGCGTCCGTCGTCTGGGACCGGCCGCTTGTCCTCGCCGGCCGTACGGCACAGGCGATCTACAACCGGGTGCGCCGGCACCACGAGCCGGTCACCGGCCTTCCCCAGCGGCTCCTCCGGGAGCGCGACATCGTGATACGCGTGCTCGGGAAGCAGTGGTGGGAGGCGCTGCTGCTCGCCGCGGGCCGCTGGGTGCTCGACTACCTCACGCTGATCGCGGTGCTGTACGCGCTCGGAGCCGAGCCGCGCCCCTCACTCGTCCTCCTCGCGTTCTGCGCGGCGCAGCTGCTCGGCACGATGCCGCTCACGCCGGGCGGGCTCGGCTTCGTGGAGGCGGGCCTAACGGGAACGCTGGCGCTCGCGGGAGTCGGGGCGGGCGCTGCCGTCGTGGCGACGCTCGCCTACCGCCTCGTCTCGTTCTGGCTGCCGATCCCGGCCGGCGCCGTGGCGGCCATCATCCACCGGCGGCGTTACGGCACCGCCGAGGTCGAGCCGCCTCCGGAACCCCCTACGCCGATGCAGCAGCCGGACCCGCCGGCCGCTTCTCTGCCAGATCCTCTGGGGGACCGTTCTCCTCCCACCACGCGTTGATCGCGCCGATGGCGGGGCCCATGATGAGGTTCTTCTGGAAGTTCTCGGTGTCGTTGACGTGCGGCAGCGGCGTCTCGGGCACGGCCACCTCGAGGAACGCACAGAGCGGCTCCCAGCCGTCCTTCGGGTCCCACACGAGCAGGCGGTCCGACGGCACGGCGTCCTTGACCTCCTGGTTCCAGCGCTCGTACGCCTCGACCATCTTCTGCGGGTCGGCGTTCGTGTTCCGCCAGGCGCCGCGCTCCTCGCCGAAGTTCATCTCCGTAAGGAGGTCGATCCAGGCGGCGTAGTTCGGGTCGATGTGGTACTGCGCCCGAGCGAGATGATGCATGAGGGTGTCGCGGCAGAAGATCTGGGTGATCGTGTTCTCCATGCTGTTCACCCAGCCGTCGGCGGAGCGCACGCTCAGCAGGACCTTGGCGTCCGGGTAGACGTCCATCAGCTCGCGGTAGTGCCAGGCGGCAGGCCAGTCGACCGTCGACTCCTTGCCGGCGAAGATCTCGTCCCAGTCCGCGTCGCCCTCGAACGCCTTGCGCCACTGCGGAACACTCGTCTCGAGGTCCGACATCATGTCGCGCATGTGGTAACAGGGCAGCCCGAGCATCTCGAGCGCGATCATCTGGGTCGTGGTCGCCGTGCGCGGCTGACCAGCGCCAATCAGCTTCATGGGGGGTTCCCAGCCTCCTAAGTTGACTTGGGGTTAAGCGGCGGGCCGCAGACTAGCTATCGGCGGCCGGAGATGATGGAGACCGTCGCAGCGACCCCGCCGCCGACCACGAAGCCGGCGACCGCCGCGCCGATCAGCGCAGCCTTGCGGTTGCGCACGAGCTGCCCGCGCCAGTTCGTGAGCTCGTTGACCTTCGAACGCAGGTCGTTGACCGAGAAGGTAAGCTCGCGACGCGTCTCCTCGATGGACGCCCGGATCATCTCCGGGCTCTCGCCGCGCGCCACTACGCCTTCACCTCCTCGCCCCGCTCGAGGCCCCTCTCGAGCTGGTCGCGCTCGATCTTCTGCGCCTCGAGGTCGGCACGGGTGCGCTTGGCCTCCTCGATTGCCATGTCCGGCGTGGGTGGCGCGCCCTTCTTGAAGAGCCGGAACGCGATCAACCCGGCGAGGATCGCAAGCAGCACGAGCGCGAGCGTTACCACGCCGAAGCCGATGTACGCGTCGTCGTTCCAGCCGAACGCGTCGTTCAGGAACCACGCGAGGCCATGGAAGAACATCGTCACGGCGAAGATCAGGAACACGCCCGCCGCAGCGGCGATGGCTGCGCCCTTCCCTAGCTTCCCGACCTTGTCGCTCACCTCGGCCTTCGCGAGCTCGATCTCCTGGCGGACGAGCAGCGAGGCCTTTTCCGAGACCTCGGCGACGATGTCGCCCAGCGACTTCGAGGCGTCGTCCGGAGGGGTCGGTCCGTGAGTGGTCATCGCGCGAATCGTCGCAGGATCATCGCGAGCATGAGGCCCCCGGCGAACGCCGCGCCCACGAATGCCTCGGGGCGCTCGGC
>DASQTS010000105.1:0-5166 GCA_035641775.1 Thermoleophilaceae bacterium | reverse complement strand
CACCTCAATGAAGGGCAAGGACGGTCTCGTGCTCACCGGTCAGCTCGGCGACGTGATGAAGGAGTCCGCCCGAATCGCGCTGTCGTACGTGCGCGGGCACGCCGACAAGCTCGGAATCGACGAGGACGCGTTCGACGGCCGCGAGTTCCACGTGCACGTGCCGGCCGGGGCGATCCCGAAGGACGGCCCGAGCGCCGGAATCACGATGACGACCGCGCTGGCGTCGCTGCTGAGCGGCCGCCCGGTGAAGCACACGGTCGGCATGACCGGCGAGGTCACGCTACAGGGCCGGGTGCTGCCGATCGGCGGGCTGAAGCAGAAGGTGCTGGCCGCGCACGCGGCGGGGCTCACGGACGTGATCCTGCCCGAGCGCAACAGGGCCGACCTCGACGACGTGCCGGGGGAGGTCCGTGACGCGATGACCTTCCACCCGGTGATGACGATCGACGAGGTGATCGACCTCGCGCTGGAGCCGGCTCCGGCGAGCGCCCTGGCGGCCTAGCCGCTAGAGCACGAGGAAGATCAGCGCCAACAGCAACGCGACGAGCACCAGAAGCACGACCACCGCAAGCAGGCGCGGGGCCCGGCCGTCGAGGGGCCTGCGCCTGATCGGTGGATGCACCTCTCTCGCCGGCACGGTCCGCGCCGGCCTGGCCCGCTCGCCGATCTGAATGGTGCGCCGCTCGGCGGCGGGCCCCGCGACCGGCTCTGGCCCGGAGCCGGGCTCGCGGGGAGGCATCGCCGCCGTTGGCCGGTCCGGCCTCGGCTCGGGCCCGTGCGTGGGCGCGCGTGCCGCGCTCGGCCTGCCGGCCGCCGCCGCGCGCGCCCGCTGCATCCAGGCGTTCCGCTCGTCGCGGGCCCGGTCGCGGGCCTCGGTCGCGGCCGCGAGCTCGCGCTCGCTCGCGGTGACCCGCGCCAGCGCCGACTCGAGGTCGCGCTGGGCGCTCACGAGCTCGGCTCGCAGCCCATCGGCCTCGGGTACCGCCATCCGGGCCTCCTCGCGCGCGGCCTCGGCGTCGGCCCGCGCCCTCTCGGCCTCCGCGCGCGCCAGGGAGCTCTCGTCCCGCGCCTCGGTCTCGGCCGCTCGGGCCGCCTCGGCCTCGGCGCGTGCAGCCTCGGCCTCCGCCTGCGCCGTCGCGAGCTCGGCGCGCGCCTGCCGCAGCTGCGAATCGAGTCCTCGCACGTTCGTCTGCTCGGCGCTCAGCTGCTCCCGCAGCCGCTGCGCCTCCGACATCGCGCTCGCCAGCTCACCCTCGAGCACCGTGGTGCGCGACGGTCCTGCAGGCCGCCGCTCCACCGTGCCGCTCGCCTTCCCGGAGTTGGCCCTCGCCGCTCCGCCCACCGCGGGCAGCTGCACCGCAAGATCGGGGCTCACGGTGAGCTCCGCGTCGTCAAATGGTGCGGGGTCGCCCCGCCACGTGAACGCGGCCACCCAGTCCGCGCCGTCGTCCGCGGCCCACGGCTTGTGCTCCAGGTCCGCGAGCATCCGGCGGCGCTCACCGTCCACGTCCACGTCGAGCGTGGGCCTGAGGAAGCGGTGGCCGCGCAGGCCGAACCAGCGGCCGGCCAGCTCGAGCCGGCCGTCCCCGGCCCATTCGAAGCGGTCGATCTGGAACGTGACCTCCGCCATGGCGCCCTACGGGATGCTTTTGGTCAGTCCGCCGTCCACCAGCAGCGCGACCCCGGTGATGTAGCTCGCCCGCTCCGAGCACAGGAACGCCGCGGCGGCGGCGAGCTCCTCCGCCGTCCCCAGCCGGCCCGCTGGGATCGTGTCGCGCGCGACCTTCTCGGCCTCCTCGATCGATCCGTGCAGGTGCGCGATGCGATCGGTGGCGATCCGGCCCGGCAGGATCGTGTTGAGCGTGATGCCGTCGGGCGCGAGCTTCTGGGCGAGTGTCTTGAACGCGGCGAGCAGGCCGGGCCGGTGCGAATTCGACAGCATCAGCGTCGGAATCGGCTCGCGCGCCGCGGAGGACGACACGCTCACGATCCGGCCGAAGCCGCGCTCGCGCATCCCGGGCACCACGCGCTCGATCATCTCGATCGGCGCCACCACGAGCTCACGATGCGCCGCCTCCCACTGCTCGCGGGTGAACCCGAGCGGGTCGCCGCCGGCCGGGCCGCCGGTATTGGTCACGAGCATCTCGACCGGCCCGAGGTCGCGCTCGACGCTCTCCAGCAGCTTGGGCGCGTCGTCGAGGTCGAGCGTGTCGTGCACGTAGGGGCGGGCGCCGATATCGGAGGCCGCCGCCTCGATTCTCTCCCGCGTCCGCGAGCTCACCGCGACGTGGGCGCCCTCGCGCGCGAGCTCGCGGGCGATCGCGAAGCCGATTCCCTGCGACGCGCCTGTTACGAGCGCGACCTTGCCGTCAAGCCCGAGATCCACGCCGGGAGCGTATCCGCGCGGGGGTGCCGGGCCGCAGCGGTAAGCCATACGGGGGATATAGCGAAACAACCGCGCCGCCGATGTGCTTGGATGTACGACTTCTGATTCGAACTGCCGAGTCCTCGCTGTCCCGACGGCGAGGAACGGGGGACCCAATTGCGGCCATCACGGCCGCTGGGGCGAATCGCGACCGCTGTGTCGCGTAGCGCCACTTTCCGGCGCGAGCCCGTCAGCTCACCCCGTAGGCGATGGAAAGGGGATTGTTGGTGGCAAGGATTTTCGATGCCGTGCGCGGCCCGCGCAGTGGCGCAAGCAGCGGGCGGTGCCCGCTGCGCCGCGATGCTCTCGTTGCGGGGCTGCTTCTCGCAAGCGCGCTGCTGGCGGGCGCCGCCGTGCCCGCGCTCGCCGACCGCGGCGCGACCGCTTCCGGCGGCGCGACGGCCTCGAGCGAGGTCATCGTCAAGCGCGGCGACCGCGGTCCGGCCGTCAGCACCATCCAGCGTGAGCTCCGCATCATGGCCGACGGCGTGTTCGGCCCGCTGACCGAGCGCGCGGTGAAGCGCTTCCAGCAGCGCCACGGACTCGTGCCGGACGGCATCGTCGGGCCGCTCACGCGCGGCGCGCTCGGCCTCCAGCCGTTCAGCGCCCGCTCCGTGCGCCGCACCACCAGCCGCAGCGTGGAGCTCCCGAGGATCCTCAGGCTGATCGCGGAGTGCGAGTCGGGCGGGAACCCGCGGGCGGTCTCGCCCGGCGGGCAGTATCGCGGCAAGTACCAGTTCAGCCGCGAGACCTGGCGCGCCCTCGGCGGCACCGGCGACCCCGCTGAGGCGACGGAGTGGAGGCAGGACCGCCTCGCGCTGAGGCTGTACCGCCAAAGCGGTACGGCGCCCTGGCCGAACTGCCCCTAGGCGGCGGGCTCGCAGAGAGCCGCGGCGCGGCGGCGGCCGATGGCCGTGAGGCCGGTCAGCGTGGCGCCGCAGGCGAGCGCGAGCAGGGCGTAGGGAACCGTGTCGGAGGTCGCGTCGGCGAGGGTTCCCCCCACCCCTGCGCCGAGCACGTGACCGGCGGCCCAGGCCAGGTTCGAGATCGAGAAGGCGAGCGCCTGGTCGAGCCCGGTCTCCTCGGCCGCGTCTGACAGCAGCGCCATCGCGGGTGCCCAGAAGACGGCAAGCGAGGCGATCGCGGCGACGACCGCGACGCCCACGAGCAGCGAGGTGCCCGGCAGGGGTAGCAGCACCGCCATCACCGTGGCGGCCACGAGGCCCAGGCGGATCGGGGCCAGGCGGCCAGCGCGGTCCGAGAAGCGGCCGGCGATCGGGCTGATGACGGCCTCGACGGCCGCGGCGACGAGGAAGACGGCGCCGATCGCCGTACCGGCCGAGCCGAGGTCGTCCATCCGCAGCGGCACGAGCACCTCGACCACGCCCGCGAACAGCGCGGGGATGGTGAACAGCCAGAAGCCGAGCAGCACGGCCGGCCGACCGAGCGCCCGGAGCATGGCCCCGATCCCCGGGCTCTCCTCGGGCTCGGCGGCCGGCATGGTCCACGCCCAAGCGGCCAGTCCGGCCGCGACCACCGACACGGCGCTGAAGACGGCCTCGGGGCTCAGCACTGTCGCCGCCCCGCCCAGCACCGGCCCGAGCAGCACTCCGACGATCGCCGCGCTGAGCGCCGCGCCGATCAGCTCTCCGCGCCGTTCCGGGGGCGTCGCCGACACGAGCCAGGCCATGCCGGCCGCCCACATGCACGCGCCGCCGACGCCCTGGAGGAAGCGGGCAATGTCGAGCAGGACGATGTTCTCGGCGAAGGCGAAGCCGAGGCTGGAGGCGCCGAGCATGGACAGCCCGGTGAGCAGCGTGGGCTTGACGCCCCAGCGGATCGCGAGCCAGCCGGCCGGCAGCGCGCCGACGAACGTGCCCGCGGGATAGGCCGCGGTGAGGATGCCGGCGCCGGTCTTCGAGAGGGCGAGCTCGTCCGAGTAATGGGGCAACAGCGGCGCGACCGCGGCGAAGAACATCGTGTCCACGAGCACAACCGCAGCGACGAGCCAGAACAACCGGCGCATCCATACGATCCTACGTGAGTCATGCCGCCGATCCGCGAAGAGCTCGAAGACTGGCTGCGCATCCCCTCGGTCTCCACCGGCGGGGGCGACGCGGCGGCGCTCGACCGCGCCTGCGACTGGGTGCTGGAGCGGATCGAGGCCGCCGGCGGGACGGCCGAGCGCGTCGTTGTGAACGGGAGCCACCCGATGGCCGTCGGCGAGCTCAGCGCCGCGAGCCCCGACGCGCCGACCGTGCTCTCGTACGGGCACTACGACGTACAGGACCCCGGCCCGGCCGACGCGTGGAAGTCGCCCCCGTTCGAGCCCACCGAGCGCGACGGGCGCCTGTACGCGCGCGGGGCGGCCGACGACAAGGGCAACTTCCTCCCGCTGCTGCACGTGGCATGCGAGCTCGCGCGGGCGGGAGAGCTGCCCGTGAACGTGCGCTTCCTGGTGGAGGGGGAGGAGGAGGTCGGTAGCGAGTCGATCCTCCGCTACCTCCGCGACGAGCCGCCGCGGGTTGACGCCGCGATCGTGTTCGACTCCTTGATGGCCGACGAGCGGACGCCCGCGATCAACACTGGCGCGCGCGGGCTCGTGCAGGGTCCCGTGGAGGTCCGCACCGGCCGGCGCGACCTCCACTCCGGCCTCTACGGCGGGGCCGTGCTGAACGCGACGCACGTGCTGATGGACGTCCTGCGCGAGGTGCTGCCGGAGGCGGACGGTCGCGTGCGCG
>DASQTS010000104.1:0-13173 GCA_035641775.1 Thermoleophilaceae bacterium | reverse complement strand
GTGTGTGGCTGAACCGGGCTAAAGGTGAACCAGCCGCTGAGCTGGCGCATGCACCCCACCGAGAGCCGTGGCACCCGCAGTTCTCCGGTAGCCCTTTACCGCTCCTCATCGGCCTGGTACCGGCGAGTAGGATTCCGCTATACGTGAATCGACGGCTTCGACTCTGGTGGTCAAAGCATCCGGCAAGCGCTCGGGAGCCGAGATCGTGGCGCCAATGGGTTCACCGTATCGATGCCTACCCTCCGCCGACTAGCGCAGGCCTTCCCTGGGTTCCTGGCCAGATACGCGCGATGGACCGTCAAAGGAAGCTACGACGAAGAACGTAGGCCGCCATGACGAGACCGCGCTCTCGATCCTCGCCGAGGTGGTGGCGGTGCGAAACGGCCACGAGGGCGGGCGGCTGAGCACGGCCGCCGGCCGGATCCACGAGGTCGGCGCTTGATCGGCGGCCTCGTCCTCGCCGCCGGCGAGGGCAGGCGCTTCGGGGGCGCCAAGCTCGCCGTCAAGCTTGAGGGCCGGGCCCTGCTCGATCACGCGGTCGAGGCGATGCTCGGGGTGCCCGCGATCGAGCGGATCGTCGTCGTCCTCGGCGCCCACGCCGACGAGATCGCCGCCAGGGCCGAGCTCGGCGAGGTCGAGGTAGTAGTCAACGAGGGCTGGGAGGCGGGGATCTCGGCCTCGCTTCTCGCCGGGGTGGACGCCCTCGCCGAGGCCGAGGCGATCGTGATCACGCTCGGGGACCAGCCCTTCATCACCCCCCAGGTGATCGCCGCGGTCCTCGATCAGATCGACGCCCCGGCGCCGGCCGCGCGAGCCACCTACGCCGGGCGCCCCGGCCACCCCGTGCTGATTAAGCGCGAGCTCTTCGACGCGGTGCGCGCGCTGCGGGGCGACGCCGGGGCCCGCGACCTGCTGATCGACGCCGGGACGCGCGAGCTCGAGTGCGGTCACCTCTGCCGGCCGGACGACATCGACACCCGCGACGACCTGGAGGTCGCGCGCCGGCACCTGGTCGAGGCGCGCTGAGATGAGTCAAGCGATGGTCGGCATCGTCCTCGGGGCCGGGTCCTCGCGGCGGCTCGGCCGCCCCAAGCAGACCCTGCCGCTCGCCACAGCGATCGTCTCAACGGCCGGGATGCGGAGAGAGCCCGAGGAGCTCCCGCGCTCCGGCGGCGGTGGCGGGCTCGCGGTCGAGCAGCGACGCGAGCGTCATCGCCTTCTCCACCAGCTCGGCGTTGGAGGCCGCGCGCCGGTCCAGGGTCACACGTAGATTGTCCTCGAGCCCCACACGAACGTGCCCGCCCATCATCAGCGCGCCCGCCACGAGGTGGAACTCGCCGGGGTAGCCCACGCCGGCCGCAGACCAGCTGAAGGCGTCCTCGCCGAAGAGCGAGATCGCCGTGTGGCGCATGTGCACGAGCTGCTCGGTGGTCGCGGCATTGGCCCCGAGCACCCCGAGCACGAACTGCACGTGGATCGGGAAGTCGACGAGCCCCTGGTCGGCGAGGTGGTGAAGGTTGTAGAGGTGTCCGACGTCGTAGACCTCGTACTCGGGCTTGGTACCCGCCTCGCGGAACAGCTCGGATAGCCGGTGGATGTCAGCGAACGTGTTTCGGAACACGTAGTCCCGCGTGGACTCGAGGTACTGCGTCTCCCATGGCGCCATCTCGGAGCGGTGGCGGACTTGGAAGATCCCGAAGTTGAACGAGCCGCAGTTGAAGGTCGCCATCTCCGGCCGACACTCGCTGACCACACGGGCGCGCTCGGCGATCGTCATCCCGACCCCGCCGCCCGAGGTCGGCTGCAGGATCGCGTCGCAGCGCTCGCCGAGGCCAGCCAGCACCTCGCGGAAGAGCCCGAGGTCTGACGCCGGCTTGCCGGTCTCCGGGTCGCGGACGTGGATGTGCAGGATCGCGGCACCGGCGGCGTGGGCCGCCACGCCCGAGTCCGCGATCTCCGCGGGAGTGACCGGGATCGCCGGGCTCTGGCCCGGGACGCTCATGCCGCCCGTCAACGCGCAGGAGCAGAAGACGCGGCGATCGCTCACGGTCGGACGATGACCTTCAACGCGCCATCCCGGCGCTCGGTGAACGTGGCATACGCCTCGGCAAAGTCCTCCAGCCCGTAGCGGTGCGTGATCAGCTCGTCTAGCCGGAGGCGCCCCGCCGCCGCGAGCGCGATCGCCTCGGGCATCTCGCCGGCCGCCGCGCGCACGCCCACCACCTCGATCTCGTCGAGCACGATCCGCTGCAGGGGCACCCGGGCGTCCTCCATCGGTATGCCGATCACCGCCACCCGGCCGCCCTTGCGCAGCAGCGCCGCGCACTGACCGAGCGCCGCGGGGTCGCCCGAGCACTCCAGTGCCACCTCGGCGCCATGGCCGCCGGTGCGCTCGCGCACGGCCTCCACCGGGTCCTCGCGGGTGAAGTCGACCGTCTCGTGACCGAGCGTAGCCGCCTTCGCCAACCGCGCTCCGCGGCCAACCACGATCACTCGGCCGGCGCCGAGCGCGCGAGCGCACTCGGCCACCAGCAGGCCCATTACGCCCGGCCCCACCACGACGACCGGGTCGCCCGGAGCGTGTCCGCCGCGCTTCACCGTATGCAGTGCGATCGCGGCGGGGTCGAGCATCGCTGCCTCCTCGTCCGAGAGCGCGTCCGGCACCTCGAACACGCTCTTGATCGAGTGCACGACGTACTCGGCGTAAGCGCCCTGCGTGTAGTGGCCGTACTGGCGGTGCACGCGCTCGTCGCCAAAGCGCTCGCAGAGGTTGTAGCGCCCCTCGACGCACTTGCGGCAGAAGCCGCAACCGGCGTGGGAGGTGCCTGCGACCCGGGTCCCAACCGCCCACTCGAAGTCGGCCGCCCCCGGCCCGAGCGCCACCACCTCGCCGCACCATTCGTGGCCGGGGATGAACGGGAACGACTTGGGCCAGAAGCCGGGGTAGTGGCCCTGGATGATGTGTGGGTCGGTCCCGCAGATCGCGACCGCCCGCACGCGGCAGAGCACCTCGTGGCGGCCTGGCTCCGGCCGCGGCACGTCCTGCACGGAGAACACGTCGGGCTCCTGAACCACGAGCGCGCGCATCACGTCACCGCCACGGGATCGAGCATCGATCCGGTCGCGCCGCGGATCGCCAGCGGCAGGGCCACGAACAGGAACTCGCGCACGCCGGCGCGCGCGAGGGCCTCGAGGTCCAGGCTCTCCAGGATGTAGATGCCCTCCTCGATCAGCAGCAGCGTGTGGACCGGCTGGGGATTCGCCGGCTCGCCGCGTTCGGGCGCCGGCTGGACCTCGTAGGTCTCGGTATCCGAGCCCGTGGCGATCACGCCTCGCGCGGCCAGCAGCTGCGCCGCCGATAGGTCCGGGCCGGCGCCGCGATGAGCCGCCAGGCGGTCGGGGTCCGGCCAGTGGGCCAGGTAGCCGGTGCGCACCAGTGCGACGTCGCCCGCGGCGGCGGCGACGCCTTGCTCGCTCTCGATCGCCTCCAGCTCGGCGGCGGTGATCGCCTCGCCGGCGCCGAGCGACTCCACGCCGCGGAAGCCGGGTACGTCGTAAAGCACGCCGCGCCGCCACAGCGGGGGGATCTCCGTGGCGTCCCCCTTGAGCGGGCCGAAGTCTCCGAGGTCGGTGCGAGCGGACCCGCCGTGCCAGCGGTCATCGGGGCCGACGGTCATGTGGGCGTGCGCGTCGATGTGAGCGCCGGTATGGGTGGTGCCCATCACCACCTCGCTCATGTAGCCAAGACCGGCCTCGTTGGGTGGTCCCCAGGGCTCGTCCCCGGTGGCGCGGATGCCCTGCGGCGTACGGTAGGCGATCACCTCGAAGGTCGGGTGCCCCGGGAACAGCGGCATCTTCGGGAAGCGATCACGCGCGAGGCGGAACATGCGACCCGTGCGCACCAGTCCGGCGAGGTCGCGCACCCTGGCGGGTTCATTGGCGGCCCGCAGCCGCGAAAGCGAAGGCGCGAGCAGCGCGTCGGCAAGCTCACGCGCTCGCGGCAGGTTGGGGCTGATCCGCTTCAGGCAGTGGCGCAGCTTGCCCTCCGCGCGCTCCGGTGGCGCCTTGCCGGTCTCCACCCAGCCGACGAGCAGCGGCACCATCGTCTCCAGGAACGACAGCGCGTCGGCGGCCTGGACCAGATCCGCCTCCGGCCAGCCGCCGTCCTCGTGCGCACGTACGAGCGCCTCGACCTCACGAGTCAGCCCTTCCTCGGCGCCTCGCTCGCCCAGCCCCGTGGCCACGATGTCGGCGCAGCGGTCCTGGTGCCAGCGGTTGTACGCGGGGTTGTCCCAGTCGCGGGCGGACTCCCAGGGGGAGCCGGGATCGGGATACGCCCGCTCGATGTCGTGCGTGACCGCCGCGATGCGCGTGGCCTCCGAGGCGCCGGGCTCGAGCTTCAGCAGCCAGTCGACCGTTCGCTCGAGGTGGCGGGCGTGCGGATGGACCTCCGTGATCCACGCATGCGCGCGCTCCAGCACGCTCGTGCCATCTCTTTGCCTGAGAGCCTCCCCGTCGCCGTCCGGTGTCGCGCCGGCCCGATCGGTCATCTCGTCGTCACCGGCCGCGCCTGAAGCACATAGAGCTTCCCCTCCTCGATCGCCCACTCGATGTCCTGCGGGCACCCCAGCCGCCGCTCGAGGTCGTCGCCGATGCGGGCGAGCTCGCGGAGCCTCCTGTCTCCCAGCTTGGGCGCACTGCCCTCCGCCGGCGCCAGCCGATGCTGCCGGGTACCGCCGTCCGGGGCGGCGACGATCGCGAACGGCTGCGTCGCGACCCGCGCGCGCTTGACGGTGCCGTCGCGCTTGATCACGTAGTGATCCGGCGTGACCTGCCCGGAGACCGCCGCCTCGCCGAGCCCCAGCACCGCCTCGACCACCATCCGGTCGCGCCGCCGCTGGACCGGGTGGCAGGTGAACAGCACACCGGCCACGTCCGCCTGCACCATCCGCTGCACGACGACGGCCATCCCCAGGTCGTCGAGCGAGCCCCGACGTTCGCGGTAGAACAGCGCGCGCTTGGAGAAGAAGGAGGCCCAGCAGTCGCGCACGCGGGCGCGCACGGCGTCCGCGCCTCGGACGTGCAGGAACGTCTCCTGCTGGCCGGCATAGGAGGCCGTCTCGGAGTCCTCGGCGCAGGCGCTCGAGCGCACGGCGACGGGCACCGCGTCCCCGAGTGCCTCGTAGGCGGCGCCGATCTCCGGCGGCGGGTCGGCCCGGGCCACGGCGGCCTGGGCTTGGGCCGCGTCGGGCAGCGCGGCGCGCAGGGCGGCGCCGCCGTCGGGCAACGAGGCGACGAGGCGATCGGCGGGGACCACGAAACCCGGCGGCACGGGCAGGCCGAGGGCGCTCAGGCGGGCGAGCGAGGCGCCCTTGCCGCCGGCACGGGCGACCCGCGCGCAATCGGGGTCTCCGAAGGCGAGAACGGCCCGGGCTCCGGACGCCTTCGCCGGCGCCGTCGCCTCGCGTGGAGCAGGCCCTGCCATCACGGCTCCGCTTCCTCCACGGTCGCCACCGCGCGCACCGGCGCAGCGGTGGTCCCGACCCACTTGACCGGCAGCACGTGCAGCTGGAAGCCGTGCGGGCGGCCTATCTGCTCGAGGTTCATCAGGTTCTCCAGGTGCCAGTACTCCTCGTCCCACATCACCCGGTGGGCCTCCCAGAACAGCTTCCTCTCGAACATCGCCCACACCGGCGGGTCGAACGTGATCGCGTCGCACCCCATCATCCGCACGCCGCGCTCAATCAGCCAGCGGGTGGCCTCGGCGCTCATGCCGGGATGGTCCGTGCGGTAGCGCTCCTCGGTGTTGTAGGCGCCGGCGCCGGTATGGATGAGGACGATGTCACGCTCCTTCAGCGCGTAACCGATGCGCTCGAGCTCTGCCTCGACCTCCGCGGCGGAGATCACGTGCCCGCTCTCCCGGTCGGTGAAGTCGAGCAGCACGCCGTCGGACATGCAGTACTCGAGCGGGATCGTGTCGACGCCGCCCGCGTCCGGCACGATGTGGCGGCGGGAGTCGCAGTGCGTGCCGATGTGGTCGTTGACCACAACGAGGTTGCTGGCCGTGAGCGAGGTCACGCCGTACGCGGCCGCACCGATCCGGTCGGCGAACTCCTCATGGCTCTCGTACACGCACAGCGCGGGCGGGGGGACCCGGGGGAAGGTCAGCATGTCCGCGTGCACCGGCATCGAGAGGTCGACGATCCGCCTCATCCGGGATCGCCTTCGGTCATGGGGCGCAGCAGCTCGGCGGCCTCCATCAGGTGGTCGTGCATTGCGGCCGCCGCCGCATCGGGGTCGCGGGCGCGCAGCGCGTCGAGGATCGGGATATGCCGCTCAGACAGGGCGAGCAGGTCGAGGCCCGGCTGCGAGACCGAGATGTAGGTGCGCGAGAAGGGCTCGAGCAGCGACCACTGGCGCTCGAGCGTGGCGTTGTCGGCGGCGTGCACGATCATCGCGTGGAAGGAAGCGTTGGCCTGGGATTGGTCGTGCGCGTCCTCGCGGCGGGCTGCATCGCGCATGGCCTCCAGCAGCTCTCCCAGGCGCAGGAGCTCCGACTCCGAGATCCGCTCGGCCGCGAGGCGTGCGGCGAGGGCCTCCAGGGCGGCGCGCACTGGGAACGCCTCCAGCAGCTCATTGGCGGAGAACGCGCGCACCGAGCAGCCGCGGAATGGCTCGTGGACGATGCAGCCGAGCTGCTCGAGGTCGCGCAGCGCCTCGCGAACGGGGGCCTGGGAGACCCCGAGCTCCTGCGCGATCCGCGTCTCCACCAGCCGCGCGCCAGGCGGATAGGCGCCGGAGACGATCCGCTGCAGCATCACGTCCTTGATCTGCTCGCGCAGGTTGGAGCGGAGGACGGGTGCCTCGGTTACCGCCATCCGGTGAGGCCTCCATCAAGTTTCTGCGCTCGAGTCTGATCGATCATCGATGAAGATACTCCAGCTCCCACCTCATGGCAGGGTCTCGTAGAACTCCCGCTCGCGCGATGCGAGGTTGGGGATCGCCTCGCCCTTGACCAGGCGCGTGAAGTGCTCTGAGGCCATGTGCGCCTCGTAACCCGCCTCGTCCTCGTACTGCTCGTAGAGGAAGAACAGCCGCGGGTCCTCTGGCGATCGATGGGCCTGGTAGAAGCGGTTCGCCGGCTCGGCCCGAGAAGGCTCGGTCATCTCCGCGCAGATGCGCCCGATCCGGTCCTCCTCGCCCGGGTTGGCGGTCCACTTCGCGGTCACCACGTAGGTCATCTCAACCGGCTCCCTTCTCTCCGATGGGATTGCGCAGCACGCCAATCCCCTCGACCTCGAGCTCCACCACGTCGCCGGGCGCCAACCGCCGATCTAGCTCGAGGCCCGAGCCGCCCGCAGCGGTCCCGGATCCGAGCACCTCGCCCGGGTGCAGGGTCTGCGAGCGGGACGCGTAGGAGATCATGTCCGCGAACGTGTGGTGCATGTTTGCGGAGGTGTCCTCGCCCCACAGCTCCCCGTTCACGCGCACGCGCATGGTGAGGGCGGCGGCGTCCAGCTGGTCAGCCGTGACCAGGCACGGACCGAGGACGTTGGAGCCATCCCAGTCCTTCGCCTTGCCGGGACCCATGCCGACCGGTAGCTCGCGCGCCTGGACGTCGCGCGCGGACACGTCGTTCCAGATCGTGTACCCGAAGATGCAGCGCTCCGCTTCGTCCGCCGGCACGTCGCATGCCTCGCGGCCGATCACCGCCGCCAGCTCGAGCTCGTGGTCGAGGTGGTCCGTCCAGGCAGGCCAGGGAATCACGTCGTCGGGCCCGATCACCGTGTCAGGCATCCCCTTGTAGTAGGCGGGCACCTCGTACCACTCCTGCGGGATCGGCCGCCCGAGGCGGGAGAGCGCGGCCTTCAGATGCCCCTCGAACGCCAGGAAGTCGCGCAGGGAGCGCGGCCGCAGCGGAGCCAGGACCCGCGCGCCGTCGACGGCGCGCAGGTGCTCGCCGGCCCGCCCTCCGGCGGCGATGAAGGTCACCATGTCGCCGTCGAAGCCGAGGTCAACGACCCGCTCGTCCTCCAGCCGGCCCACCCGAGGACCAGCGCCTTCGTCGTAGGTCACGAGCCGCATCGACGCACCGCGTCCGCGATCTTCAGGTAGCAGCCGCAGCGGCACAGGTTGCCGCCCAACGCCCGCGCGATCGCCTCGTCGTTCGGGTCGGGGTCCTCAGCCAGCAGCGCCTTCACGGTGAGCACGAAGCCGGGCGTGCACCAGCCGCACTGGAAAGCGTGCGCCTCGCTGAACGCCCGCGCGACCGGATCGGATTCCTCGAGCCCCTCGACGGTCGTGACCTCCCGCCCCGCGGCTTGGGCGGCGAGCGTCAGACAGGCCGAGACGGCCTCGCCATCGAGCAGCACAGTGCAGGCGCCGCACACCCCGATGCCGCAGGTGGCGCGCACGGACAGCAGCCCCTCGCGGCGTAGCGCCTCGAGCAGCATCTCGTCCGTGCGTGCCTCGAGCGCCGCGGCGCGGCCATTCAGCAGCAGCTCGACCCTCACGCCGCCCCCTCCGCACTCCGCGAACCGGCCGCACGTGAATCGATCGCGTCGAGCACCCGCTCCGCGGTGATCGGCAGCTCGGTCACATGCACGTCGAGCGAGGCCAGCGCGTTGCCGATCGCCGCCGGCACCGGCGGCAAGGCGGTTTCCCCGAGTCCGTGGACCTCGGCGCCATCGCGCTCGATCAGCTCGTGGGTGAGCCGTGGTACGTCGCCCGCGGCGGGCAGGTTGTATTCGGACAGGTTGGCGTTGGTGACCTGGCCGTCGGCGAAGTCGATCGCCTCGAACAGCGCGGTGCCGAGGCCCATCAGCATGGAGCCCTCGTTCTGCAGCTCGGCCCCCGGGCGGTTGACCACGCGGCCGGCGTAGGTGGCGGCGTGTATGTGCTTCACGGTCACGCGGCCGGTCTCCTCGTCCACCGCCACCCGCGCGGCCGCGGCGCCCTGGTGCCAGTGAGTGGAGGCGATCCCTTGGCCGGTGTCGGGGTCGAGCCCGCCCTCGTTGCGGATCTCGCCGAAGCCGCGCTCGCCGCCGCTCGCGTGCAGGTCGCGCACCGCCTCGCCCAGCGCTCGGCCCATCATGTATGTGGAACGACTGGAGGTCGTCCGGGTGTCGAACGGCGACGTGTCGGTGTCGGGGTCTGGGACCACGACCTGGCCCGGCTCGCAGGCAAGCAGCCGCGCGCCCATCAGCTGCAGTGACCGCCGCACGCCCTGTCCCATCTCGCATGAGGCGCTGCGAACTATGTAGCCGACCGGCGTGCGCTCGACGGCGATCGCGGCGCGGCTCGGCGTCTGCATTCCCTTGAGCAGCACGCACAGCCCCTTGCCGCGCGGATCGGCCTCGTAGTCCACGGCGTCGGCGGCCGCCTGCAGGCACTCCTCGAAGTGCACGTCGCGCACCACCTCGCCGGTGGCGAACTCATCGCCGTCGCGCAGGAGGTTCATTCGCCGCAGCTCCAGCGGGCTCATCTCCAGCTCGCGTGCCAGCAGGTCCATCGTCCGCTCGGATGCCCACACGGACTGCATCGCCCCATAGCCGCGGAAGGCGCCGCTGGGGGGCAGGTTCGTGTAGATCGCGAGCGAGTCCACGCGCACGTGCGGGATCCGGTACGGGCCCACACCGGCGTACCCCATCTTCGTCGCCACCCCGGGCCCGCAGTCCGCGTAGGCGCCCGTGTCCACCCAGCAGTCGACCTCCTTCGCCGCCAGCGTGCCGTCGCGCCGCGCGCCGATCCGCACCCGTACCACCGCCGGGTGGCGGTTGAGCGTGACGAACTCCTCGGCGCGGTCGAGCACCGCCTTCACCGGCCGCTCGGCCTTGCGCGCCAGGCACGCCGCGAGCGCCTCCAGCCGCACGAACGTCTTCGCCCCGAAGGAGCCACCCATGGGCGGGGCGATCACGCGGATGTCCTCGTCCGGCATGGAGAACAGCCCCGCCAGGTCGGCGCGCGTGTTGAACGGCGTCTGCGTCGTCGTCCATAGAGTCAGGCTGTCCTCGTCCCACTCGGCCAGTGTCGCGTGCGGCTCCATCGCCGCGTGGGCGGCGCTCGCCGTCCGGAACACCTCCTCCACCACGACGTCGGCGCCGGCGAAGCCCGCCGCCACGTCCCCGTGGCGAATGCGGAAGCGGTGGCAGGTATTGGAGCCGGCGATTGGCCGCACGTCGATCGAGACCGCATCCCGGGCGGAGGCACCCGTCGCCTCATGGAGAAGGGGCGCCCCGGGCGCCAGGGCCTCCAGGGGGTCGAAGACCGCGGGCAGCTCCTCGTAGGCGACCTCGACGAGCGTGGCGCCCTCGCGCGCAGCCGCCGGGGTGGGCGCCGCCACCGCCGCCACCACGTCGCCCGCGTGCCGAGCTCGGTCGGCCAGCACGCGCTGATCCTTGATCTGGCAGCCGTAATGGCCGAGCCCCGCGACATCGTCGGGGCCCAGCACGACGCAGTCGGACGGCACGGCCGACGCGTCCACCGACAGCACGCGCGCGTGCGGATAGGGCGAGCGCACGAATGCGGCGTGCAGCATGCCGGGCCGCTCGATGTCGTGCGCGTAGCGGACCGCACCGCTGACTCGCGGGTCCATCAATAGGCCAGTTCCGTCATGACACCTGCTCCACGGCCCGGCGAACCTCGGCAGCGATCACCCGCCGGCGGTAGGCGGCCGAGCCGCGGGCATCGTCGATTGGCTCGATCCGCTCCGCGTAGCGCGCGGCGACCTCGGTGGCGTCGCCGTCGCAAAGGTCGGGGAAGTCCTGTGGGATCCCCGCCACCGCCCCGACCACCACGCGCAGGCCCTCGCGTCCCCGCACGGCCGCCACCGACACGCACGGCCGGTCCTCGCTGGAGCGCGACCTGAACTTGCGGTAGACGGCCCTCGGCGGTTGCGGCGGCACGCGCACCTCGACGAGCAGCTCGTCCGGCTCGATGCAGGTCTCGTAATGGCCGAGGATCAATTCGCCCACGCGGACCGCGCGCCGGCCGCGCCGCGAGCGCAGCACCGCGCGCGCGTCCAGCGCGGCGAGCACAGCAGGTGGGTCGGAGGCGTAGTCCGCGTCGGCCAGCACGCCGCCGACCGTGGCCTGGTTGCGAACCCGCGGGCTCGCCACCAGCGAGAACGCGCGCGCGAGCACCGGCCAGCCCTCGCCCACCGCCGCCGCGCGCTCGACGGCCCGGTGCGTGGCCATGGCGCCGACCCGCAGCTCGCCACCCGTGACCTCGATGCCGCGCAGCTCGCTAACGGCGCCCAGCGAGAGGAGTGCCGAGGGCGCGAGGAAGCCCTGGTTCATGAGAATGCCGAGGAACGTCCCCCCTGCCAGCACCGTGGCGTCGTCGCCGTGCTCGGCGCGCAGCGCCAACGCCTCCTCGAGGGAGGACGGGGACATCCACTCCGGTTCGCTCACGCGAGAATCTCGACCACTCCCATGGTGCCGTTCACCCGGATCCGGTCGCCGGTCTTGATGCGCTCGCCGGCGTTCGTGGTTCCCACAACCGCCGGGATCCCGAACTCGCGGGCCACCACCGCGGGGTGCGAGACCGCGCCGCCGGCCTCGGTGACCAGCCCGGTGATCTTCGTGAACAGGACTACCCAGGCAGGGTTGGTCATCCGACAGACGAGGATCTCGCCGTCGAGAACCTGATCGAACTCGTCCAGGGAGGCGACGAAGCGCGCGGATCCCTCGACCACGCCGGGAGAGGCGGCCAGGCCGCGAACCTCCCCGGTGGTCGCCGGCTCGCCGGCGTAGAACTTCTCCGGGAAGCCCCAGAGAGCGTTGTAGGGGAACTCGAGCGCGGTCTTCGTGGCGGTGCCGACCCACGAGGGTGGACGCCGCTCGGCGGCCGCCTCGCGGGCGTCGCGGCGGTCGGACACCAGCTCTGGCGCATCGAAGGCGGCCTGGTCGGCCATCAGGCGGCGCAGCTCGTTGTAGCGGAGATACATCACGTCCTCCGGGTCGTCGAGCACACCCGCCTCGACGAGCTTGTCGCCGATCGCGATCAGCACGACCCGCAGGCGCGCGTTGGTTCCCTGGTCGACGTAGAAGTGGTGGTCGGGGGTGAGGGAGTTCATGCCCAGCGAGAGTTCCAACGCCGTCCGTAGGCGCTCGGCGGCATCGCCCTCGACGCCCTCCATCACCTCGCGCTTGGCCGCCTCGAGGTCGTCGCGCACGGAGGCGATGTTCGAGGGGTAGTCGTAGTCGGTGGCCAGGTAGCCGCGGACTGCCTCCAGGATCGGCGCCGGGTCCTCGCGCCAGGTCTTGAACGCGAACTCGTGCGACCAGATCGACTTGTAGCCGAAGGCCTTCTGATGCCGGACGATGCGCTCTTCGATCAGCCTCCGGCCGCGCTCGGAATCCTCCAGGGCGCGGCCCACGTCCTCGGCCGTCTGGCCCTCGAACGCCGCCGCAAGCTCACCGTCTCCCTTGATCTCCTCCTTGATCTTCCAGAGGTCCTCGATCGAGTCCCAGTTGCGGTCTTCGAGGCTCGACTGCAGGCGGCCCATCAGCCCGGGGTCCTCCTCGCCACGGACCTCCGCGATCACCGCGTTGAGATCCTGCGTGGAGGCGAACTGGGCGAAGTTGAGCATCCAGTGGATCTTCCAGTGACGGTCGTGGACGTCGATCGCGTCCTCGAGGTAAACGGCCAGCTCGCGCATGGTCGCGCCGTCGTAGTCGATCCCGTCGAGGTAGGCGAAGTTTCGTTCGATCTCGGGACGCAGGCGCTCCCGCCACCAGGCGAGGAAGTTGCCGGCGTACTCCGGCAGCACCCAGCCCAGGTAGGTGCCGATCTGGGCCGCATGCTCGGGGTCGCGCGGCACGCGCGGGACGTAGCGGGACTGGTATTCGGTCGCCTCGGAATGCAGGTCGGACTCACACGGCACGGCGGCGGTGTAGACGTAGCCGTTGATCTCCTTGGCGATCCAGTCGCAGGCGAACGGCGTGCCGAAGCGACGGAACATGTGGTCGCAGGTCAGCCACCATCCACCGATGTCGAAGAACATCGGCGACACCGGGTTCGGGATGTGGAGATCGTCGTAGATCCAGAAGAGATCCCGCTCACCCTCTCGCCACTCGATCGGGAACTCGTCGGACCCGTGAAACGTCCCCAGGACCTCCTCGGTAACAGCCATCTCTCCTCCTCGGTCGGCTCCGTCGAGGACCATAGATA
>DASQTS010000103.1:0-2366 GCA_035641775.1 Thermoleophilaceae bacterium | reverse complement strand
AGAGAGGACGGGAGGAGGAGTTCGCGATGGCCGATCGCGCCCGAGATTGGGTGGATGCCCTACGCGTGGCGCTGGCGACACCACCGAACTATGAGGAGCGGTCGCCGGTTGAGCGGGCGAGGGAGGCGCGGGAGCGTGCGGACGCCGCACTCGGCGCGCTCTCTGCCGCGCGCACAGTGATGATGAACGCTGCGGGGTTGTTCGGCGGGCCCGCCCGCGTGGAGTGGGAGGAGGCGCAGGGCGCCATCGTCACGGCCGAGCGGGCGATTATTCGCGCAATGCGGGCGCTCTAAAGGCCCCGACCAGACGAGACCCAGGACTGCGGGCAACCGGCGGCGTAGGTTGTACGCCATGCGATTCTCGACAGGGGTCCACGCGATTGTCGTGGCAACACGGACCGCTCTCAAAGCGGTTGGCCGCAGTTCGTCAGCGACCATGGTCGCGGTCTGATGTCAGCCGCCGAGTGGCGTCCGCTTGCGGTCCGTACGACCGGCAGCCTCACGGAGGCCATCTACGGGCTGATCCTCGCGACTTCCGTGATCGCCGTCTCACGGGAGTACGAGTCTTCGAACGCCGGGCTTGTCGGCGTCACGGTGCTGGTCACCGGGGTCGTCTTCTGGTTGGCGCATGTCTACGCCCGCGTGCTGGCGGGGTCGATCACCCAGGACGGGATGCTCAACCGATCTGAGGTGCGCGAGGTGCTTCGCCACGATTGGCCGCTGGTGGAGGTCACGGTTCCGCTGGTGCTCATCCTCGGGCTGGGGGTGCTCGACGTCGTGCCCGACAAGGCAGCGATTCTCGCGGCGACGGTTGCCGCCCTCGTCGAACTGGCCGCTACCGGTGCATACGCGGCGCGAACGTCAGGAGCGGGCCTGCGCGGGACGGCCGTGTCGGCCGTCATTGCCGTGACCCTCGGCAGCGCGGTCGTCCTGCTCAAGGCACTCGTGCACTGACCGCGATGGCTCATGAGTTCTGCGGTACCTCCGGGTATCGCTTCGGACGACCAGCAGCAGTCTCGCCTACTCCCCCAGCTCTACGGCTTCGAGGGCTTCTTGCATTGTCTGGAACACGGTCAGCCGCACGATTTTGCCTTCGCGGAAGGTCCACATGTGAGCGGCATTGGCCATTGTTTCGACTCCGCTTTGCCTACCTACCCCAACCAGACGGACAGCAGCGACGACCTTGTCTCCCGCGTCGATGAGCTCCTGGGGCTCCATCCGCCTGGATGCCCATTGCTCCCAACTGAGCCTCGCGAACTCCCGGACTCCTTCATGACCGCGAAAGACAAGGGGGTCAAAGGTCCGCCGCGACAGGTCATAAACGATTTCCGGGTCGAGGACGCTGTAGTCGACCTCGCCACAACGGTTGAAGTGCTCGTAGCCACGCCGCACTATCTCCACGTTCTCGTCCGACATCGCCCGCTCAGTATCCCGCCGCCTCGACGCTCGAAACTAGTCGCGTTGTCGGATGAATTCCTCGGCACGGACGGCCGAATTCGGCGCGACTGCGTGTTCATAGAGAGTTAGGCGGATCGCGAGCCGGGGCCGCCGTCCGTGCGCCACCGGTCCACGACCTACCTTGGAGGTTGACGATGGATCCGACGGTCCAATTGTGCGGCATATGCGGCGACGCCATCGCGACGGCGGAGGCGGGATGACGACGGTCGAGGCAAACGGCGTCACGCTCGGGGTAGAGCACTTCGGCGACGCGGCGGCGCCGCTCGTTCTGCTCGCCGGCGGCCCGACCATGCTCTCCTGGCCAGACGCGCTCTGCGGGGCGCTCGCGCGCGGCGGGCGCCACGTCGTGCGGTACGACCTGCGCGATTCCGGCGCGTCGATCACCGTCAACCCCAAGGCTCCGGCGTACACGCTGCGCGATCTCGCAGCCGATGCCGCGGCGCTCGCCAGCGAACTCGACGACCGGCCCGCACATCTCGCAGGGATCGGCGTCGGCGGGATGGTCGCCCAGATCGCCGCGCTCGACCACCCGAACGCGTTCTCGGCGCTCACCCTCGCCGGAACGCGGCCCGTCGCTCCAGGCCCGGTCGACGACGACCTGCCCGACCATGACGCGGCGGCGATGGACCGGCTGTTCTCGCGCTCGATGCCCGATTGGTCCGACCGCGCCGCCGTGGCGGAGTTTGCCGCCGGCGGCGCGGAGATCCTCGGCGACGACCCCGCCGCCGCGCGCGCGACGGCCGAGCGCATCTGGGACCGCACGCCGGGCGCGGAGCCCGCGGTCCAGATGGCCAACCAGATGGGCATCGTGTTCGCCAAGCTCGACTGCAAGCCGCGCTGGCGCGAGCGCCTGCCCGAGCTCGCGATCCCGGCGCTGGTGGTGCACGGTCGCCGCGATCCGTTCTTCCC
>DASQTS010000102.1:0-4458 GCA_035641775.1 Thermoleophilaceae bacterium | reverse complement strand
GTCCACGAGCCGCTCGATGATCGAGGCGCGCGTGGCCGGCGTCCCGATCCCGGAGTCCTTCATCGCCTCGCGCAGCTCCGCATCGTCGATCTCCTTCCCGGCGGTCTCCATCGCGCCGAGCAAGGACGCGTCGGAATAGCGACGAGGGGGCTGCGTCTCCTTGCGCATCCACTCGACCTCGCGGGTCTGCACCCCCTCCCCCTGCTCCAAGCGCGGGAGCAGCTGGTCGCCACCCGAATCGTCGTCACTCCTGTCCTGCTCTGAAAGCTCGCCGTAAACAGCCCGCCAGCCGGCCTCGATCAGCCGCCGGCCGGAGGTGCGGAAGATCTGCTCCCGGACGGTGGTCTCCACCCGCGTCCGCTCGAACACGGCCTCCGGATGGAAGATGGCCAGGAAGCGCTTGGTTACGAGGTCGTAGACCTTCAGCTCGTCGGCGCCCATCTTGGAGAGGTTGTGCTCCGAGTTGGTCGGGATGATCGCGTGGTGGTCCTGGACCTTGGCGTCGTTGACCACGCGGCCGAGCGGCAGCGAATCCAGCGAAAGGACGTACTTCGACGCTGCCTCGTACTGCGCGTTGCGGCCGATGTACTCGGTGGTCGGCTTGATCTCCGCGACCATGTCCCCCGTCAGGAAGCGCGAGTTCGTACGCGGGTAGGTGAGCGCCTTGTGCTCCTCGTACAGCCGCTGGGCGGCCCCCAGGGTGCGCCGCGCCGAGAAGCCGTACAGGCTGTTCGCGTGCCGCTGGAGGCTCGTGAGGTCGTAGAGCAGTTGCGGCTGCTCGCGCTGCTCCGACTTGTCGAGCTTCGTGATCTCGCCGGCCTGGTCGCGAACGGCGTCCACCACCGCCTGCGCCTCGTCCTCGTTGGGCAGCCGCTTGCCGCCGAGGTAGCGGCCGCTGTAGCGGCGATCGGCGTCGGCCTCGAAGCGCGCCTCCACCAGCCAGTACGGCTCGGGCACGAAGTTGCGGATCTCCTCCTCGCGCCGCGCCACCAGGGCGAGCGTCGGCGTCTGCACGCGCCCGAGCGAGACCGCGCCGTCGAACGCCGCCCGCAGGCGAACCGATGCCGCGCGCGTGGCGTTCATGCCCACGAGCCAATCCGCCTCGGAGCGCGAGCGCGCCGCCTCCTCGAGCGACTTCAGCTCCTCGGCCGGCCGCAGGTGCTCGAAGGCCTCCCGGATGGCGGCCTTCGTCATCGACGACAGCCACAGGCGCTGCACCGGCTTCTGCACAGGAGCGAGGTCGTACAGGTACGCGAAGATCAGCTCGCCCTCGCGCCCCGCGTCGCAGGCGTTGACGATCAGGTCGACGTCGGCATCCGCCATCAGGCGGTGGATCGCCCTGAGCTGCTTGCCCGCGCGCTCGTCGTTCGGGATCAGCTTGAAGTCGTCCGGGAGGATCGGCAGGTCGGCGAACCGCCACTTCTTCAGCTTCGGGTCGTACTCGTCCGGAGGCGCGAGCCCCACGAGATGCCCGACGGCCCACGTGACCGTGTAGTCCTCGCCCTCGAGGTGCGTCTTGTCCTTCGACTGCTTGAACGATCCGGGCAGCGTGGACGCCAGGTCGCGCGCGACCGAGGGCTTCTCAGCTACTACGAGGGTCCTTGCCATCGCCGATCACGATATCGGCGGGCGCGGGCTGCGTTCTATGGGCCTCCCGCTGGCGCAGCCAGGCGGTGACGTCAGCGGAGGGCTGCGGGCGCAGCAGGTGGTACCCCTGCACCGCAACGCAGCGAGCTCGCGGAGCTCCGCGAGAGTCGTCTCGGTCTCCACTCCCTCGGCCACCACCTCGAGGCCGAGATGGTGCCCCAGGTCGATCGTGGAGCGCACGATCGCAGCGCCGGGCCCTCCCCGTCGATGTCCATGACGAACGAGCGGTCGATCTTCAGCTCCTGAAGCGGGAGGTCGAGCAGGCGGCTGAGCGAGGAGTAGCCCGTGCCGAAGTCGTCGACCGACAGGCGCACACCGATCCCGTGCAGCCGCGCGATCGTGTCCATCGCCGTCGCGAGGTCGCCGATCAGGCTGCGCTGTGAGCTCGAGCTGGAGCTGGTTGCCGAGTACTCCGTGGCGCGCCAGCAGCGCATCGACCTCGTCCGCGGAGCATTCCGCCTTTCCATCGGCAAAAAGACCCCCTCAGTAGAGGTTCGGATTGAAGCTGCGCCCGCGGTCCCGCCCGCGGCATCCCCGGCGGCGGGCGTCCGGGTCGAACGGCAGGCGCAGCACCACCTGAGCCTCGTTGTTGTCCTCGTCCGACTCGTAGATCCGGTTGTACGGATCGGCGATGTGGACGTAGGCGAAGCACCCGCGCAGCCCGGTCACGTCGATCCACTGCTCCGGATAGGCCGGTGGGTAGATGTCGGCCCAGCCGATCGAGGTTCCCAGCGTGACCCGCTGGGCCTGCGGATTGGTGCTGCAGGCCGGGTAGACGGGCCGGCGCGGCGAGCGGCGCAAGAGCGGCCTGGTGTGCGTGAGATCGCGTAGGCAGTAGGCGACCTTCGGCCCGGTCCGCACGAGCCTGGTGCGCTCGCCGTCGCCGTCCACGCGCCACAGCTCGAAGCGGGCCGCGTTGTAGAACTTCCACCAGTAGCGGCTCTGGTGCGCGAATTTGAACTGGAGCCGCGCGCCGGTTTCGACGCCGATGCGGCGGCCGTCGCGCCTCAGGATCCGCTGGCGCGCCAGCATGAAGCGCGGGCCGATCCGGCGGTAGCCGCGCAGCTCGGCCGGTCCCGCGCCGATGCTGTCGATCACGTTGCCGGCCCTGAGGACGGTGTGCCCCGCCTTCGTCAGCCGGTCCGTATAGAGCCCGTACGGCTGCCGCATGACCAGGTCCGGGCAGCGAAGCTGGCGTGCGTCCGGCGCGATGCAGGGATTGTCGTCGAGCTGGGTCGTACGCGCCGCCGCGGGCCCGCCGAGGGTCGCGGCAGCACAGCAGAGCACGATCAGGAAAGCGGCACGCACCGGAACAGTTGTAGCGACTACCGTGGCCGGCATGCGCGTGCTTGCAATCGATGGCGGCGGGATTCGCGGCCTCATCCCCGCCCTCGTCCTGGACGAGCTGGAGCGGCGCGCAGGCCGCCGGATCTTCGAGCTGTTCGACCTGATCGCCGGCACCTCGACGGGCGGCATCCTCGCCTGCGCGCTCTGCGCGCCCGAGCCGCTGCCCGCCTCCGAGGTGGTGAAGCTGTACGAGGAGGAGGGGCCGGAGATCTTCGACCGCTCGCTCTTCCAACGCATCAGGAGCGCCGACGGGCTGCTCGACGAGAAGTACGACGACGCCGCCCTCGACCGCGCCCTCGAGCGCTTCCTGGGACACAAGCGGCTCTCCGAGAGCCGGCCCGACCTCATCGTCCCGGTGTATGACACCGCGCTGCCCGGCCCCTACTTCTTCAAGACATCCAAGGCGCGCGAGAATCCCTCGGAGCACGACTTCCCGCTCTCCGTCGTTGCGCGCGCCACCTCCGCCGCGCCCACCTACTTCGAGCCCGTGGCGGCGGGGGGGCGCTCGATGGTTGACGGCGGCGTGTTCGCCGCCAACCCGGCGATGTGCGGGCTCGCGGAGGTGCTCGGGTCGGTGGCCCCGCGCGACGTGGTGCTGCTCTCGCTCGGCACGGGGGAACGCACGAATAAGCGAGAGTTCGACGAGATCAAGGACTGGGGCGTGGCGAAGTGGGCGCGCCCGATCCTGGACGTGGTGTTCGACGGCGCGTCGGACACCGTCGACTTCCAGCTCCAGAGCGTCCTCGGCGGCGAGCGCTACTGGCGCCTCCAAACCGAGCTGACGCTCGCAAGCGACGACCTCGACGACGCCTCCGGGGACAACCTGGCCCGGCTGCGGGGCCACGCCGAGGACCTGATCCGCGACCGCTCAGCCGAGATCGACGCGGCGCTGGCGCGCCTCTAGGCGCAGGGACCCGTGTCGACCGGCCCGCGCGCGCGCCCGAGTGCCCTTCGCACGAGCGAGTCCGGCACGCCGTAGCCCGTCCGGCGCCGGCTCGTGGCCGCGGCGAAGATCGTGGTCACGACGCGTCCCCGCCCGTCCACGACCGGGCCGCCGGAGTTGCCCTGGCGCACCAGCCCGCGCACGGACGTGATCGTGCGCCGCACCGGCCCGCGGCCGTAAGCGTCCTGCGAGATCACCGTCGAGGTCTGCCCGAGCCGGGCCGGCTGGACATCGTAGGGCCCGTCCTCCGGGAACCCGAGGACCGCGGCGCTCGCGCCGGGCTCGGCGGTCACGTTCATCGACAGCGCCGGGGCGCCGGCCACGCCGGGCGCGCGCAGGATCGCGAGGTCGTTGGCCGGGTCGAACCAGACCGCCTCGGTGTCGACGTTCGCGCCCTCGCCTCCGAGCTGGACGGTGGTGTCCTCCTGGCCCGCGACAACGTGCGCGTTCGTCACCACGAGGCCCTCGCCGGCCACCCATCCGCTGCCCTGCACCCCGAGGCCGCAGGCCGTGCCGAGCAC
>DASQTS010000101.1:0-3694 GCA_035641775.1 Thermoleophilaceae bacterium | reverse complement strand
GGAGACGTAGCGCACGGACTTCACGTTCAGCTCGTCCTTGAGCAGGCCCTCCAGCCCCTCGATGGCCGCGCGCTCACGGTCGGCCGCCACCACGACCGCCTCGCGCAGCGGCTGGCGCACCTTCATCTTGGCGTGCCCGCGAGCGGCCCTCCCGAGCTCCACGGCGTTGCGCACGATCTCCATGCGCCATTCGAGCTCCTCGTCGCGAGCTCCCGGCTCGGGGAAGTCGCACAGGTGCACGGAGGGCTCTGACCCGTCGAGGTTGTCGTAGATCTCGTCGGTGATGAACGGGGTCAGCGGAGCAAGAAGCTGGGACGCGCCGATCAGGCAGTCGCGGAGCGTGCCGAAGGCGGCCGCGTCGTCGCCGCGCCAGAAGCGCCGGCGCGAGAGCCGCACGTACCAGTTCGAGAGATCGTCGACGAACCCCGCAATCGCCCGGCCGGCGAACGTCGTGTCGTAGTCCTCCATCCGCTCGATCACGCGCTCGGTCGTCGCCGCGAGACGTGACCTGATCCAGCGGTCCAGCTCGGTCTCCTCGCCGGGTGCCGCGGCCTTGCTCGCGAGGTTCGCGTACTGCACGTAGAACGCGTACGTGTTCCAGAGCGGCTTCAGGAACTGGCGCACAGACTCGCCCACCGTCTCGAGCGAGAAGCGATAGCCGTCCCAGGGCTGCTTCGAGGTGAAGTAGTACCAGCGGAAGGCGTCCGCGCCGTGCTCGTTCAGGACGTCCCACGGCACCACGACGTTGCCCTTCGACTTCGACATCTTCTGGCCCTCTGGATCGAGGATCAGGCCCAGGCAGAGGCAGGTCCTGTAGGACGCCACGCCTTGGAGCAGCACGGACACGGCGAGCAGCGAGTAGAACCAGCCGCGCGTCTGATCGAGCCCCTCGCAGATGTAGTCGGCCGGGAAGCGCTCGCGGAACGTGTCCTCGTTCTCGAAGGGCGCGTGCCATTGGGCGAACGCCATGCAGCCCGAGTCCCACCAGACGTCGATCAGGTCGGGCACGCGCCGCATCTCGCCGCCGCAGTCCTCGCAGGTCAGGACCACCTCGTCGATGTACGGGCGGTGCACGTCCTCCGGCGGCTCGCCGCCGCGCTCGGCGATCTCCGCGAGCGAGCCGATGCAGACCACGTGATCCTCGCCGCAGCGCCACACCGGCAGCGGCGTGCCCCAGTAGCGCTCGCGCGACAGCGCCCAGTCCACGTTGTTCTCGAGCCACTTGCCGAAGCGCCCGTGCTTGATGTGGTCCGGGTACCAGTTGATCGACTCGTTGGCCGCGAGCAGCTCGTCCTTCACCTCGGTCGTGCGGACGTACCAGATGGTCTTGGCGTAGTAGATGAGCGGCGTGTCGCAGCGCCAGCAGTGCGGATACGAGTGGTTGTATTCATCCGCTCGGAAGAGCCGGCCGCGCCGCTCCAGCGACGCGATGATGTCCTGCGCCGCCTCCCGCACGCCCCGCCCCTCGAACTCCTCGATGCGCTCGTCGAAGGTGCCGTCCGGCCGCACCGGGTTCTGCACCGTGATGCCGTACTGCTCGCCGAGCCGGAAGTCGTCCTCGCCGAACGCGATCGCCGTGTGCACGACGCCGGTGCCGTCCTCGGTGGTCACGAAGTCGGCCGGCAGCGCGGTGTGCCCACGCGGGCCGTAGTCGGCTATGTAGGGAAACGGCGGCGCGTACTCGGTGCCCTCCAGATCCGCGCCCCTGACCCGGTCGACTATCTCGGCCCCCTCGCCCAGGACGCGCTCCACGAGGGGCTCCGCCAATACGAGCAGCTCGTCGCCGACGCGTGCATACGCGTAGGTGACTTCCGGGTGAACTGCGAGTGCCGCGTTTGACAACAGCGTCCACGGCGTCGTGGTCCACCCGAGGAACGCGGTCGACGGGTCCGATCGCAGCGGGAACTTCACGAAGACGGACGGGTCCGTGATCTCCTTGTAGCCCATCGCGAGCTCGTGCGAGCTCAGCGCGGTGCCGCAGCGCGTGCAGTAGGGCACGACCTTGTGCCCCTCCGTGAGGAGGCCCTTCTCCCAGACCTGCTTCAACGACCACCAGACCGACTCGACGTACTCGTTCGCGAGCGTGTAGTAGGCGTCGTCCTTGTCGATCCAGAAGCCGATCCGCTCGGTGAGCTCGTTCCACTCGTCGATGTAGCGCAGCACCGACTCGCGGCACTTCGCGTTGAACTCCGCGACGCCGTAGCGCTCGATGTCGTCCTTGACCTTGAAGCCGAGCTCCTTCTCCACCTCGAGCTCCACGGGCAACCCGTGGCAGTCCCAGCCGGCCTTGCGCGGCACGAAGTGGCCGCGCATCGTCTGGTAGCGCGGGAACACGTCCTTGAAGACGCGCGCGAGCACGTGGTGCGAGCCGGGCCGCCCGTTCGCGGTCGGCGGGCCCTCGTAGAAGACGAACGGCTGGGCGCCCTCGCGGCGGCGGATCGACTCGTGGAAGACGTCGCGCTCGCGCCAGCGCTGGAGGACCTCTGCCTCGAGATCGGGAAAGGACTGCGCGGTGTCGACGGGACGGTGGCGGGCCACGGGCCGTCCGATTCTACGAACGCGAACCCGCCGGCAATTGTCGGGACGGGTCGGCCGGCGCGCGGGCCCGTCCGGACCGCGCCTTACGATCGCGCGCGAATGTCGTCCCTTGAGCTAGGCGACCCGCTCGCTCATCGCGCCCTCCAGGCGCTGCTGCGCGCGGAGGCGACCGTGCGGAAGCGGCTCGCGCTCGAGCTGGAGCGCGAGGGCGTGACCGCGGCGGGCTTCTCCGTGCTTGTGGTGCTCACCACGGCGGGCGGCTCGCTCGAGCTGAAGACGCTTCGGCGGCGGCTCGGCTGGAGCAAGGCTAACGCCACCGAGGTCACGGGCACGCTCGCGGCGCGCGGCTTGGTGACCCGGCGGCGCGCGCCCGACGACCGCCGCGTGGTGGTGGTCGACCTGGAGGCCACCGGGCGCTCGCTCGTCGAGCGGCTGTTCCCGGCGCACTCCGAGCGCGTCACCGCGGCGTTCGGGAATCTGGACGAGTCGGAGAAGCGGACCTTCTCCGAGCTCTGCCGGAAGCTCGCCGCCTAGGCGGACGTGCGTGCCGCGAGGCTGATTCGCGCGCTCTGCGCTTCCGCGGGCTCGGGCACGACCACGACCTGCTCGATGCGGCCGCTGTCCACGTAACCCTTGAGGCGCTCCGCGGCCTCGACCGGCATCGAGCCGAGCGAGGGGATCCCGTGGTCGCCGGTGACCGGCATGGCCTCGCGGTACTCGAAGACCGGCGCGGCGGAGCCGACCTGCCGGACGGTGTAGACGAGCCGGCCGACCACCTCGAGCGTGGCCTCGCCGCCGCAGAAGACGAAGGCCACCGGATCGAGAGCGCGGATGGCGCGCACGACGCGCTCCGGCGGGAGATCGAAGGCGAGCAACAGCGTCCGGAAGCCGGCGCGGCGCAGGCCGAGCTCGAGCGCCTGGACATGTAGCGACTCGATGTCAAGCCGCGGGCTCGAGTCGAAGAGCAGGACGCCCTGCGGGCGAGTGGCCGGCGCCACGACACGCCGGGACGCGTGCAGCCATCCGGTCGCCCAGCGGAGGGCAAGCTCGCGCTCCGCCTCGCGGCTGTCGCGCTCCTCGGCCTGCTCGAGCGCGGGCAGGAGCACCTCCTCCACCGTGCGCTCCACCGAGCGGACGGCGAGGCTCTCCTCCATGA
>DASQTS010000100.1:0-5257 GCA_035641775.1 Thermoleophilaceae bacterium | reverse complement strand
CGTGCGCGAGTACGCCGCGCGCGTGCGCGAGTTCCGCGCCCGCTATCCGTGGGTGCGCGAGTTCTCGACCTGGAACGAGGCGAACCTCGGCAGCACCCAGCCCACCGGCCGGCATCCGCGCCGCACCGCGGTCTTCTACCGCGCGCTCAAGAAGCAATGCCGAGACTGCACGGTCGTGGCCGTGGAGCTCCTGCTCACGAGCAACTGGCGGATGTGGCGCTGGGTTCGCGCGTTCCGCGCGCGAGCCGGACGCGGCCGGCTCATCTTCGGCCTCCACAACTACCCGGACGTTACGCGCCTCCGAACCCGCGCCACGCGGCTGTTCGTCAGGCGCGTGCGCAACGCGGACATCTGGATCACGGAGACCGGCGGCATCGTGCGCCACCGGGGCTTCAGGTACAACGAGGGCCGCGCCGCCCGGGCGGTGCGGCACGCGTTCAGGCTTACCTCGTCGCTCCCGCGCATCGAGCGGCTCTACATCTACAACTGGCGCGACGACGGCAACCCGCGCTGGGACTCCGGCCTGATCTCCCGCGACGGAACGGAGCGGGGCGCGTACTGGGAGCTGCTCGACGGGCTGACGCTCGACCGCTTCCGGCCGCCCACGCTGAGCGCCGGCCCGGTCGTCGGGCCCGCCACGGGCTCGCCGGTGATCGCTCTCGAAGCGCCACCGGCGCTGTCACCCGAGCCGGCCGGCCCGGACTAGCGCCCGCGGCGCTTCCGGTCCTCGCGGAAGCCCTCCTGGCGCTTCGCCTCCCGCTCCCGCCGGCGCGCGTTCGACTCTGCCGCGGCCTTGCCGTGGAGGCCGACGGGTACGCGCGGCTCGCCGATCGGCGAGAACTTCCGCTCGACCTCGGCCGAGCCGCATTCAGGGCAGGGCGCCGTGTCGCCGGCGCGCACCAGCTCCTCGAACCGCGCGCCGCAGGATCCGCACGCGAATTCGTAGATGGGCACCGCGGCGGCCTACCAGCGGTAGTGGGCGAACGCCTTGTTCGCCTGCGCCATGCGGAAGATGTCGTCCTTCCGCTTGTAGGCGCCGCCCTGCTGGGACTGGGAGTCGGACAGCTCGCCGGCCAGACGCTCGGCCATCGACTTCTCGCGGCGGGCGCGGGCGAACTCGATGAGCCAACGGATCGCCAGCGTCCGGGCGCGGCGCTGCGGCACCTCGACCGGCACCTGGTAGGTCGCGCCGCCGACTCGGCGGGAGCGGACCTCGAGCACCGGGGTGAGCTGCTTGATCGACTCCTCGAGCGCGGGCACCGGGTCCTGGCTGGTGCGCTTGGCGAGGATGTCGAGCGCGTCGTAGACGATCTTCTCGGCGGTGGACTTCTTGCCGTCCACCATCACCTTGTTGATCACCTGCTGGACGAGCTTCGACCCGTACATCGGGTCCGGCTCGACCGGGCGGACGCCTGGAGAGTTGCGGCGCGGCATCTCTACCTGGCCTTCGCGCCGTACTGGGAGCGCGCCTTCTTGCGGTCGGATACGCCGGCCGCGTCGAGCGTCCCGCGCACGACCTTGTAGCGCACGCCCGGGAGGTCCTTGACGCGGCCGCCGCGGACGAGCACCACGGAGTGCTCCTGCAGGTTGTGCCCCTCGCCCGGGATGTAGGAGGTGACCTCCATGCCGTTCGTGAGCCGGACGCGGGCCACCTTGCGGAGCGCGGAGTTCGGCTTCTTGGGCGTGGTGGTGTACACGCGTGTGCACACGCCCCGCCGCTGCGGGGCGGCGATGCGCTTCTTGCGACCCTGGCCAGACTTGAGACCGGGGGTCGAGACCTTCTTCTTGGGCTTCGTGCGGCCCTTGCGGACGAGCTGGTTGATGCTGGGCATGCGGCGCGTGATGGTAGCAGCGCCAAAGCCATAGATTCACGGCATGGCCGCGCTCGACCACCACCGCGGAGGGTCCGGAGAGCCGCTCGTGCTCGTTCACGGAATCGGGCACACGTGGCGTGGCTGGCGCCCGATGCTGCCGCGCCTGGAGCAGCGCTTCGACGTCCTGGCGGTGGACCTGCCGGGGTTCGGCCACTCGGCGGCTCTCCCCTCTAGCATCGCGCCGACCCCCGAGGCATTGGCCGACGCGGTCGAGGACGAGATGGGGCGCGCCGGCTTTGACACGGCTCATTTCGCGGGCAACTCGCTCGGCGGCTGGATTTCGCTGGAGCTGGCCCGTCGCGCCCGAGCGAAGACCGTGGTTGCGATCTCGCCCGCTGGGCTGCAGCACCGAAGGGAGAAGGCCTGGGGCGCCAGCATCCTCCGCGGGATGCGCTGGGCGTCGCAAAACCTGCCGACGCCGGACGCACTGCTCCGCAACCCGGTCACACGCTCCCTGCTCGCCGGCCCCACCTCCGGGCGCCCGTGGAACTACGACCCCGACCAGCTCACGCAGGAGACCGCGCTGCTCGCGGGCTGCCCGGGCTTCGAGGCGACGCTGCCGCACACCTTCAACGGGCAGCCGCGAGGGCTCACCGAGCTCGACGTGCCGGTGCTGCTCTTGTGGGGGACCCTCGACCTGGTCCTCATCCCGCGCCAGGGCCGCCGCTTCGAGCGACTGATCCCGGGCGCGGAGCTCCGCTATCTCCCGGGCATCGGCCACACGCCGATGTCGGACGCGCCCCACCTGCTGGCCGAGGCCATCGAGGAGTTCGCCCTCGATCGCCTCGGCGCAAAGTCGCCTCAGGCGGCGGCGGCCTCGTAGACCTGGATCGTCACGCCGTCGCCGACCGTCCTCGAGTCCGTCAGCTTGAGCGGGCGCTTGTCGCTGGTCTCGCCGAAGAGCCGCTTGCCCGCGCCGAGGACCACGGGGAAGACCATGAGGCGCAGCTCGTCGACGAGGCCGCCCTCCAACAGCCCCTGCACGAGCTGCGCGCTGCCGTGGACCACGATGTCGCCGTCCACGTCGTCCCGCACCTTCGAAACCTCATCCGCCAGGGCGCCGTCGAGGACTGTGGTGTTGGTCCACTCCGGGTTCCTCAGGGTCGAGGAGACGACGTACTTCGGCATATTGTTGAACTTGTCGGCGAACTCGCCCTCGCGCGACGGCCAGGCGTCGGCGAAGCCCTCGTAGGTCTTGCGCCCAAGTAGGAGAGCCGCCGAACTCATCGTCTCTTCGAGCTTGAACTGGTCGCCCTCGTCGCCGCGCCTGATCTCAAAGCTCCAGCCGCCGTGCTTGAAGTCCTCGGACCCGCCCGGGTCCTCGATCACTCCGTCGAGCGATATGAACTCGGTCACAACGATCTTTCCCATGGCCTGCTCCTTCCCGGTTCGTTGTCTGCGCTACACAGACGTCGAACGAGAAAGGCCGTAATCGACAGCTAGGCCGTGGCGCGGGCTGCGCGCAGCGGGGCCGGCGTCAGCGCGGCGGCCACGATGACCAGCACGAAGGCGAAGCTCTGGATCACGATGCCGAGCGGGTCGTTCGGCATCGGGTCGCCGAAGACGAGGATTCCGCCACTGATCGCCGTGACGTTGGCGGCGGCGCTCGTGAGGGTGATGACCGGCACGGCCTCGCCCTTCTGAAGCCCGCGCGCCGACGCGTAGAACGCGATGACCGACGCCGCGATGCAGGTGTAGAGCCAGGGCGACATCAGCACGCCGGCGAGCACGCCGCTCTCGCCCACCCCGGTCGTGAGCGCTTTGATCGCCACGTCGGAGACGCCGAACAGCATTCCGGCCGCGGTGCCCAGCATCACGCCGTGGTGCTCGTGCGAGTCGAGCTTCTTCGAGAGGACCAGGAAGGCGCCGAGCGCGAGCAGCGCGGACTCGAAGGCGATCATGCCCGCCGTTGAGTAGCTCGAGTGCCCGCCGCTGTGCGGAAGCGTCATCGCCAGCAGCACGAGGCCGAGCGCGGTGAGGCCGACGCCGGCCCATTGGCGCGTGCCGACCGAGCAGCCGAAGTAGCGCTCGGCCAGCACCGTGAGGAACACGAGACCGCCCGCGATTACCGCCTGGACGATGGACAGCGGTGCGAGCGCCAGGGCGGCGACGTGGAAGACCCATGCGACTAGGGCGACGAGCATGCCGACCGCGAACCACTTCGAGCGGAACAGGCCGACGGCGCTGGCCACCGGGTGCTTCAGGCGTACGTCAGGAGCTGCGCAGGCTCCGCGATGCTTCAGCAGGAAGCCGAGGTTCGTCGCGAACGCGCAAAAGAGCGCAAGAAGAATTCCGAGTTCAAGCAAAAGAAAGAAAAGAGGGTCTGGAACAGGAGACCGCGAAGCGATCTCCCCTACCGCTACTTCGAGCTATCGGCTGCCACGCCTGCCGCCTTGATCGACCTTTTGGCCAAAGCCGACGACTTCGTCAACCTATTGCTTCCTCCGTAACCCGATACCGAAACCTTGGAACCGCAAGCGCAACAAAGACCGATCCTGTTTGTGGACGTCGACGGGGTCATCAGCCTGTTCGGATTCACCCCCGGCGCGGGCGAGCTCCCCGGCCCCCTGCACTGGGTCGACGGCGTGGCTCACTGCATCCCCGACGCTGTCGGGGCGAGGCTCGTCACCCTAGCTGAACGGTTCGAGCTGGTCTGGGCGACCGGCTGGGAGGAACGTGCGAATGAGCACCTGCCTTTCATCCTGAAACTCCCCTTCCGCGATCTGCCGTCACTGGCCTTCGACGGCCGCGCCGTGTTCGGCTCGGCGCACTGGAAGGTGGATGCGATCGACGAGTACGCCGGTGACCGCCCGGCGGCCTGGCTCGATGACAACCTCGACGAGACCTGCCTGGCCTGGGCCGAAGGGAGAGCCGCTCCGACCCTGCTCGTGGAGACGGCCCCCGCCGAGGGCCTCACCGACGAGCACGTGACCCAGCTGCTCACCTGGGCCGACGAGCTCGAGGGCTGGATCCGCTAGCTAGCGGACGAGCGTCACGACCTTTCCGCCGTCAACGCTCGTGTGGTACGGCCGCTCCGGGTCGAGCTTCTCGCCGAGCAGCACGCGAATGGAAAAGGGGCCGGCATCGGGCGTGACCCGACACCGGCCCCTGATCTTCAGGGCTTAGTTCTCGTCGCCGTCGGTCGGCGCCGGCAGGTCGGCCAGGTCGCCGAAGGCGCCCTCGCCGTCGCCGCCGTTGCCGCCGAAGCCGAAGCCCTCGATCTCGCCCGTCTCGCTGAGGCCGAGCAGCTCGGACTCCTCGAGCATCGTGAGCTCCTCCGGCGCGTGGCGGCGGATCGGCTCCGTGGGCTCGATCTCGAGCCGGCGGTAGCGGCGAAGCCCCGTGGCCGCCGGGATCAGCTTCCCGATGATCACGTTCTCCTT
>DASQTS010000099.1:0-14498 GCA_035641775.1 Thermoleophilaceae bacterium | reverse complement strand
AGCACGTTGAACTTCTGGTCGGTGCCGCCGAGCTCGACGTCCGACTCGATCGCCACCGAGTCGTAGCCCTGCATGAGCGGGTAGAGCAGCTCGAGGATCGAGATCGGCTGCCCGCCGGCGTAGCGCTTCGCGAAGTCGTCGCGCTCTAGCAGCTGGGCCACGGTCGAGGTGGCGGCCAGGCGGAACAGCTCCTCCATCGCCATGTCGAGCCATTCGCCGTTTCGCCGCACCTCGGTGCGAGCGCGGTCGAGCACCTTGAACGCCTGCTCCTGGTAGGTCTCCGCGTTGCGGTCGATCTCGGCCGGGTCCACGCGCGGACGCGTGGCGGAGCGGCCGCTCGGGTCGCCCACGCGGGCCGTGTAGTCGCCCACGATCAGGACGACCGTGTGGCCCAGGTCCTGAAACTCGCGGAGCTTCCGCAGCACAACCGTGTGGCCCAGATGGATGTCCGGCGTGGTGGGGTCCACGCCCAGCTTCACTCGGAGCGGGCGGCCCTTCGCGAGCTGGCGCTCGAGCTCCCCGTCCGGCAGCGCGTCGACCGCATTTCGGGTGAGGAACCGGGTCGCCCCACCCGGGGAGTTCGTCATGAGGCCAATGCTAGGGTTTTCCCCTTCTCCCGCGCCCGTGCAGCCGTCCCCGGGCGCCGTCGTCATGCCGGAGCCGCCTACGCCAATCATCCATCCCACCGCCACGCGGGCGGACCGCTTCGGGCGCGCGAACGGCGTGCCCGAAACCCCTGAGAGGAAGAACGGGAGCGGGCCGCCGGGCCGCAAGCCCAAGCTGAAAAAGCTCCGCCTGGCGCTCGTGCTCACCGGCCTGTCCGCGCTGGCGGTCGTCTCCACGGTGTTCGGGATGCTCATGGCGGTGGCGAGCGACCTGCCGAGCCTCGAGAACCGCGCCCAGTACCGCAGCGCGCAAAACTCCGTCCTGTTCGCGGACAGCTGGGGCTGCAAGGAGTTCGAGAAGGACCGCGACTGCCAGCAGATCGCAAAGCTCACCGGCAACCAGAACCGCATCCTCGTCCGCGGCGCGGAGATCTCGCCCAACGTGAAGAACGCGGTCATCGCGGTCGAGGACCGCCGCTTCTACGGCCACGAAGGGGTGGACTACACCGGCATCGCCCGCGCGCTCGTGCAGGACGTCCTCCAGCGCCGCGCCGCCCAGGGCGGCTCGACGATCACCCAGCAGTTCGTGAAGAACGCGCTCGACGCGCAGGGCAACCGCTCGGTGTTCCAGAAGCTGCGCGAGTCCGCGCTCGCGTACCACCTCGAGCGCCAGTGGCCGAAGGACAAGATCCTCACGCAGTACCTCAACTCGGTCTACTTCGGGAACGGCGCCTACGGCATCGAGGCGGCGGTGCGCACCTACTTCGGCGACGGCGACGAGCCGGAGGAGCGCGCCGGCGCGGACGACGCCGGCGTGAGCTACACGCCGCCGGTGGTCGAGGAGCAGCAGGACCCGAACGCCCGCGAGGCCATCGACGTGGCGCCTCACGAGGCGGCGCTACTCGCGGGGATGATCGCATCGCCGAGCATGTACGACCCGATCGCGAACAAGAAGACCGCACTGGCGCGCCGCAACCTCGTCCTCCAGCGCATGCGCGAGATGGGGACGATCACGGAGCCGCAATACCAGGATGCGATCCGCCAGTCGCTGCCGGCCGAGGACGACGTGGACCCGCCCAACACCGAGTCCCAGCAGCCCTACTTCACCACCTGGATGACCGAGCACCTGCTGGAGCAGTACCGTCCTGGCCGGGTGTTCGCCGGGGGCCTGAAGGTCCGTACCACGATCGATCCGGAGCTCCAGCAGGCCGCCGAAAGTGCGATTGTTGGGCGGCTCGCCGGCGTAGGCCCGGACGCCTCGCTCGTGGCCATCAAGAACGACACCGGCGAGGTCAGGGCGATGGTCGGCGGCTCCGACTTCAACGCGCGCCCGTTCAACCTCGCGACGAACGGCCACCGCCAGCCGGGCTCCGCGTTCAAGCCGTTCATCCTCGTTCGGGCGCTCGAGGACGGGATCGACCCCAACAGCGTCTGGGCGTCGCAGCCCAAGGAGCTGCCCTTCGAGGGCGAGAAGGGGCCGGAGCTCTTCAAGGTGAGCAACTACGAGGACTCCTACCTCGGCTCGGCGTCGCTTTGGTCGGCCACGGCGACCTCCGACAACTCCGTGTTCGCGGAGCTGGGCATGGAGGTGAAGCCGAAGCGGGTGGCAAGGCTGGCGCAGCGGATGGGCATCCGCACCGAGCTCTCCACGAACCCGGCGATGCTGCTTGGCGGGCTCACCGAGGGCGTCACCCCGCTCGAGATGGCGTACGCGTACTCCACGATCGCCAACGACGGCGTCCGCGTCTCGGGCTCGCTCGCGCCCAACGAGACAGGCCCGGTGGCCATCCAGAGCGTCGAGGAGCGCAATGGGAAGGTCGTCGAGAACGACACACGCAAGGAGCGCGTCTTCCCCGGGCAGGTCGGCCAGGTCGCGAAGGACATGCTCTCCCTCGTCGTCACGAGCGGCACCGGCAAGGCGGCGCAGGTCGGCGACGAGTTCATCTGGGGCAAGACCGGCACGACCGAGAACTACGGCGACGCCTGGTTCGTCGGCGGCAACGACGACATCACCGTCGCGATCTGGGTCGGCTATGCCGACAAGGTCCAGCCGATGGAGTACGAGCACGCCGGCGGCCCGGTGGCGGGCGGCACCTACCCGGCCGAGATCTTCCAAGACTTCATGTCGTCCTGGCTCGAGCTGCGCCAGAGCCGCCGTCTCGAGCGCGGCCTCAAGAACGACGACGGGACCGACGAGACGGCGCCGGTCGTGCCGATCTCCCCCACGGACGTCCCGCCCGCCGAGCAGGTCGAGCCCACCGAGCCCGAGACGGGCGACGGCGGCGGCACCGGCGGCGATGGCGGCGACGCGGCGCCTCAGCCCGCGCCCCAGGAGCCGGCGCCTGCGCCCGAGCCGGTGCCCACACCCGCTCCGCCCACCACACCGCCGACCGACGGCGGGGGCGGTGGCGGAGGCGTGAGTCCCGGCGCCGCCGAGTAGCGCCTACGCTGCGCGCGCCTGCCTGGCGCGCGCCATCGCAGCGGGCCACGGCCGCGAGACGTGCCGCGAGCCGGCGTCCGCGAAGCGCCAGGGCAGCTCCGCCGCCTTTCTGATCCCGACGCGCTCGCCCACCACTATGCGCGGCTCGCGGACGCCCGCCTCGCGAGCCAGGACCTCGATCGGCCCGTCCACGAGCGAGCTGCCGTTCAGCGACAGGCCGATGCCGAGCGCCTGGGTGAGCTTGCCGGGGCCCGAGCAGAGCTCCTCGTCACGAGCGACGCCGCGGCGCTCGTGCATCAGCTCGATGCCGTCGACCGGCTCGAGCGCGCGGATCAGCACGGCTGCCCCCACCCCCTCCTCCTCCGCCACGGCGTTCAGCAGCGAGTGGATCCCGTACGAGAAGTACACGTATGCCCGCCCGGGCGGGCCGAACAGCGTCCGCGTGCGCTCGGTGACGCCCGCGAACGCGTGGCAGGCGGGCTCCTCCATGTGGTAGCTCTCGGTCTCGACGATCCGGCCGGCCGTCTCGCCGTGGCGCACCAAGCAGCCCACGAGCTCGCGCGCCACGTTGTGCACCGAGCGGACGTAGAAGCCCTCATCGAGCCTCACGCGGTGGCCTCGCGGAGCACCTGCCGCGCTTGCGCGAGCTGGTCGCGCACGCGCGCCATCGCGGTGCCGCCATCCGACACCTTCGACTCGAGCCACGACGCCTCGTCGAGCAGCTCGTAGAACCTCCCGTCGAGCTGCGGCGCGAGCTCCGAGAGCTCCTCCTCGGTGAGCTCGGAGAGCCGCTTGCCGCGCTCGACCGCCGCGCGCACGAGACCGCCGACCACACCGTGCGCCTCGCGGAAGGGCACGCCCTGCCGCACAAGGTGGTCCGCCACGTCGGTCGCGGCGATGAACTCGTCCGACGCGGCAGCCGCCATGCGCTCGCGGTTGAACTCGATGGCCTCGAGCATCTCCGCGGCCACGCGCAGGCACAGCTCGAGCGTGTCCACGGCGTCGAAGAGCGGCTCCTTGTCCTCCTGGAGGTCCTTGTTGTAGGTGAGCGGCAGCCCGTGCAGCACGCCGTGGAGGCTCACGAGGTGCGCCGCCACGCGCGGCGCCTTCGCCCGCAGCAGCTCCGCGGCGTCCGGGTTCTTCTTCTGCGGCATCAGGCTCGAACCGGACGAGAAGGCGTCGCTCATCTCGCAGAAGCCGAACTCCTGCGTGGACCACAGGACGAGCTCGCCGCCGAGCTGGGAGAGATGGGTTGCGCACGTCGCCGCCGCCGACAGGTAGTCGAGCACGAAGTCGCGGTTGGAGACGGCGTCGAGCGAGTTCTCGGCGATTCCGCCGAAGCCCAGCTCCTGCGCCACGAACATCCGGCTCGTGTCGAAGTTCACCCCGGCAAGCGCGCCCGCTCCGAGCGGCAGGTCGTCTGTGGAGGTCATGCAGAAGTTGAAGCGCTGGAGGTCGCGCCGGAATTTCCAGAAGTACGCCAGCAGATGGTGCGAGAGGTAGACGGGCTGCGCCCGCTGCATGTGCGTGTAGCCGGGCAGCCGCCAGTCCATGTGGCGCTCCGCGAGCGAGACGAGCGTGGCCATCAGCTTCCGCAGCAGCTCCTGGGCCTCGAGGCTGTGCGCGCGCACGAGCATCGCGACGTCGGTGGCCACCTGGTCGTTCCGCGATCGCGCCGTGTGGAGCTTGCCGCCCGCCGGCCCCGCGATCTCGGTGAGCCGGCGCTCGATCGCCATGTGGATGTCCTCGTCCTGCTCCTCGACGACGAACGAGTCGTTGTCGATCTCCTCGCGCACCGCCTCGAGCCCTCGCTCGATCTGCTCGAGGTCGTCGTCGCCGATGATCCCGCTGCGGGCCAGCATCCTGGCGTGGGCGCGCGACTGCTCCAGGTCGTAGGGGGCCAGCCGGTAGTCGAACGCGATCGACGTGTTGAGCGCTTGGAAGAGCGGGTCCTGGGGGTCACGGAAGCGGCCCATGCGGGTTCGCGCAGTTTAGGCAAGCAGCGGGCGGTGCCCGCTGCGCCGCCATGGCGTTCTAGGCTCTCGCGGGTGCGGGTTCGCAAGGCGGGCAAGGACGACGTCGAGGCCGTGGCGGCGCTCCTGTACGAGAGCTCCCCCGCGATCTACGACCGCTTCGCGGGCAACCGTGATCGCGCGATGCGCATCCTCGTGGAGGCCTTTGGCGAGCCCGGCAACGTCGCCAGCGAGGAGGTCGTCCGGCTGGCTGAGGCGGACGGACGCCCGGTCGCGGCGATGGCGGCGTTTCCGATCGCCGACGGCCCGGCGCGGGCTCGGGCGTTCACACGGCTGGGGCTCCGGCGTGTGCCGCCGTGGCTCTGGGCGCGGACGCTCCGGCTCTACACGGCCGGCACGCGAGCCCCGCGCGACCGGTCGCTCTACGTAGACGCGCTGGCGACCGACCCCGCATACCGGCGGCGCGGCGCCGCCACCGCGCTGCTCGACGAGGCCGAGCGTGAGGCGACCCGGCTCGGCCTTCGCGCCGTGGCGCTCGACACGACGCTCGACAACTCGGTCGCGCGCTCCTTCTACGCGCGGGCTGGCTTCGACGAGGTTGCCTACCGCGCGGCGTCGCGCTCGCTGCCCGGCTTCGTGGCGCTCGTCAAGCCGGTTGACCGATGACCGCGCGGAGCGCCTCCACCACCTGCTCCACCTCGCCGTCGCTCAGGTCGGGGTAGAACGGGAGTGCTAGCGAGCGGGCGGCCACGTCCTCGCACACCGGGAACTCGCCCTCCGTGTGCTCGAAGCGCTCGCGGTAGAAGCTCATCAGGTGGATCGCCGGGAGATACGGCTTCGTGTCCACGCCACGCTCGCGCATCGCCACGACAGCCTCGTCGCGATCGACGCCCGGCGGGAGCTGCACCACGTACACGAACCACCCGCGCCGGTCGCCGCCCTCGTCCGGGCACGGCAGCCCCAGCCCCTCGACCGAGCCGAGCGCCTCGGTGTATAGGCCGGCCACGCGGGCGCGGGCGGCCAGCAGCTCCCCGAGCCGCTCGAGCTGGGCGATGCCGAGCGCGCACGAGAGGTCGTCGAGGCGGTAGTTGAAGCCGAGCCGGTCGTGGTCGAGCCAGCCCATGTCGGGCGCCCTCCCCTGGTTCCGCTCCGAGTCGACGCGCTCCTTGTGGGCCGCGGAGGGCGACACCACGGCGCCGCCCTCGCCGGTGGTGATCTGCTTGTTGGGATAGAACCCGAAGACGCTGAAGTTGCCGCGCGCGCCCACCTGGCTGCCGTCCGCGTGGACGGCGCCGATCGCCTCACAGGCGTCCTCCACGATCCAGAGCGAGAGGTCGGCCGCCAGCCGTCCGAGCGCCGGCATGTCGGCCGGGTAGCCGAAGATGTGCACCGGCAGCAGCCCGGTCGTTCGCTCGGTCACCGCGTCGGCGGCGGCCTGCGGCGAGATGTTGAGCGTCCGAGGGTCGATGTCGCAGAACACCGGCCGCGCCCCCTCGTAGAGCAGGCAGTTCGCCGACGCCACGAACGAGAACGGCGTCGTGACCACGTCGTCGCCTGCCTGGACGCCGGCCGCGCGAATCGCGAGATGGAGGCCGGCCGTGCCCGACGAGACGGCCGATACATGCGAGACCCCGAGCTCGGCGGCGAGCGCGCTCTCGAAGGAGGCGAGCCGCGGGCCGAGGGCGAGGCGGCGCGACCGGAGCGCGTCCAGAACGAGCTGCTCTTCCCTCGCGCCGACCGAGGGCCTTGCGAGCGGTATCACGCCCGGCTCAGGCCGGGCTCGGCACGGGTCGGGAGCATGCCGGCCTCGAGCGAGTCGACGAGCGCCTCCCAGCTCGCCTCGATGATGTTCTCGGACACGCCGATCGTTCCCCAGGTGTCCTGGCCGTCGGTGGCGTCCAGCAACACGCGCGTGACCGCTCCGGTGCCCTTGCGCTCGTCCAGGATGCGCACCTTGAAGTTCACGAGCTCGATGTCGCGGAGGTGCGGGTAGCGCTCGCCGATGGCGGCCCGCAGCGCCTTGTCGAGCGCATTCACCGGGCCGTTCCCCTCCGCGGTGCGCACGTAGCGCTCGCCGTCCACCCAGATCTTGATCGTGGCCTCCGTCTCGACGCGACCGTCCTCGCGCTTCTCCACGATCGCGCGCCAGGACTCGAGCCGGAACAGCGGCGCGTACTCGCCGGTCTCCTTCCGGATCAGGAGGTCGAACGAGCCGTCGGCCGCCTCGAACTGATAGCCGCGGTGCTCCAGCTCCTTCACGCGCTCGACCACGCGCGAGGCGGTGGCGTCGTCCACGTCCGCGCGCGCCTGCACCGTGCCCCTGCCGGACAGCTCCGAGACGAGCACGCGGCGGTCCGCGCCCACGTCTGCCGGCTCGATGTGCTCGAAGGTCCGCGCGTCGCGGTTGATCCCCGCCACGTGCATCCCGCCCTTGTGCGCGAACGCGTTGGCGCCCACGTACGGCTGGTTCGGGTTCGGCGTGACGTTGCAGAGCTCGTCCACGAAGTGCGCCGCCTCGGTGAGCCGCTGGAGGCGCTCGCGGCCGATCGATTCCTCCGCCAGCTTCAGCTCGAGCGCGGGCAGCACGGACACGAGGTTGCAGTTGCCGCAGCGCTCGCCGTAGCCGTTCATGGTGCCCTGCACGAGCCGGGCGCCCGCCTCCACCGCCACGAGCGCGTTGGCCACGCCGCAGCCGGCGTCGTCGTGCGTGTGGATGCCCACCTGGACCGACTCTCCGAGCTCGGTCACCACGCGCGCTGTGGCGTCGCGCACCTCCGACGGCAGCGACGAGCCGTTGGTGTCGCAGAGCGTGACGTTCTCGGCGCCGGACTCCGCTGCGGCGCGGAGGCAGCGGAGCGCGTATTCGGGGTCGTCTCGGAAGGCGTCGAAGAAGTGCTCGGCGTCGTAGATCACGCGCTTGCCCTCGCCCGCCAGGAAGCCAACCGAGTCCGCGATCATGCGCAGGTTCTCCTCGGGGTCGACCTGCGTGACCTTCTCGAGGTGGAGCGACCACGTCTTGCCGACAAGCGTGCACACGGGCGCGAAGCTCTCGGCGACCGTTCTCAGCCCCTCATCCTGCTCGGCCGCCCGGTCCCGCCGGCGAGTCATCCCGAAGGCGGCGATCGACGCGTTCGCGAAGCTCTCTCCCGACAGCAGCTCGAAGAGCTCGGACTCCTTGGGGTTGGAGGCCGGGAAACCGGCCTCGATCAGATGAATCCCCAGGTCATCGAGGGCATGCGCGACGCGGACCTTCTCGTCGACGGACAGCGACATCCCCTCGCCCTGCATCCCGTCGCGGAGCGTTGTGTCATAGGCGAGGATCACGCTTGCGACGGGACCGGCACGAGGTCGAGCCAGTCCGCGTAACGGGCGTCGCGCCCGGACAGGGCGTCCTCGAAGACGCCCTGGATCTCGCGCGTGATCGGGCCGGGCGGGCCGATCTCGATGTCGTCGATCTCGCGCATCGGCGTCAGCTCGGCCGCGGTGCCGGTGAGGAACACCTCGTCGGCCAGCGCCAGCTCGGCGCGCGCGATGTTGCGCTCCACGACCTCGTAGCCAAGGTCGCGCGCGATCTGGATGCACGACTTGCGGTTGATGCCGTCGAGGATGCCGTCGGCCTGGCCGGGCGTGTGGATCAGGCCATCCTTGATGACGAACACGTTCTCGCCGGTGCCCTCGCAGACGTAGCCCTTGTCGTCGAGGAGGATCGCCTCCTCGTAGCCGGCCTTGACGGACTCGATCTTCGCCAGCACGGAGTTGAGGTACTGGCCGCCCGCCTTGGCATGCGGGATCAGCGAGCCCGACGAGATCCGGCGGTAGCTGGACACGCGCGCGCGGACGCCGTTCCGCTTGCCCTCCTCGCCGAGGTAGGCGCCCCACTCCCACACCGCGACCATCGCCTCGACCGGGTTGTCGAGCGGGTTCAGCCCCATCGGGCCATAGCCGCGCCACACGAGCGGGCGGATATAGCAGCTCTTGAAGCCGTTCCGGGCGATCAGCTCGTGGGTGACCTCGCGCATCTGCGCCGCCGAGAACGGCAGCTCCATGTAGTAGAGCTTGGCCGAGCTCTCGAGCCGGGCCAGGTGGTCCTGGTGGCGGAAGATCGCCGTACCCTGGGGGGTCTCATAGGCCCGGATCCCCTCGAAGACCGAGGTCCCGTAGTGCATCGAGTGCGTGAGTACGTGCACCTTCGCGTCCTCCCAGGCGACGAACTCTCCGTTCAGCCAGATGAGGTCGGCGGTGTTCACGTACGGGTGCTCCTAGAGGTTCGTGAGGACCGCCCGGGTGGCGGCCTCTGTCGATGCGTCCCCGCCCAGGTCCGGAGTCCGGAGGCCATCCCCGAGCGCGAGGTCCACCGCCGATTCTACGGCAGCAGCGGCGTCTTCCATAGAGAGTCCGTGGCGCAGCATCATCGCGACCGAGCCGAACATGGCGAGCGGGTTCGCCTTCCCCGTTCCGGCGATGTTGGGCGCCGAGCCGTGGACCGGCTCGAACAGGCCAGGGCCCTCCTCGCCGAGCGAGGCGCTCGGGAGCATGCCGAGCGAGCCTGTGAGCATCGCGGCCTCGTCGCTGAGGATGTCGCCGAACATGTTCTCCGTGAGGACCACGTCGAAGTCCGCGGGGCGCGAGACGAGCTGCATGGCGGCGTTGTCCACGAGCATGTGCTCCAACGGGACCTCCTGGCCCTCGGCCACGCGCTCGACGGTCTTCCGCCAGAGCCGTGACGTCTCAAGGATGTTCGCCTTGTCGACGCTGGTCACCTTCCTGCGCGCGAGCCGGAAGGCCACCCGGGCGATGCGCTCGATCTCGCCCTCGGAGTAGACGCAGGTGTCGTGCGCCGTGTCGCCGTCGAGGCCGCGGTCGCCGAAGTAGATCCCACCGGTCAGCTCGCGGACGACCAGCAGGTCGGTGCCCTCGATGCGCTCGCGCTTGAGGGGGCTGGCGTCGAGCAGGGCCGGGCTCGGGCGCACGGGGCGCAGGTTCGCGAACAGCCCGAGCTCCTTGCGAAGGCCGAGCAGCCCTTGCTCCGGTCGCGGCGCGTCCGGGTCGGTGGTGTCCCACTTGGGCCCGCCGACGGCGGCGAGCAGCACGGCGTCCGAGCTGCGGCAGGCGTCGAGGACCTCGCCGGTGAGCGCGGTGCCGTGGGCGTCGATCGAAGCGCCGCCCACGAGCCGCTCGTCGAAGTCGAAATCCCCGACCTCGTCCAGCAGCCCCCTGGCGGCGGCCATGATCTCGGGGCCGATGCCGTCACCGGGCAGCAGAACGATGCGCGGGGTCACGAGAGAGCCTTCCGCCGCATCGACCACATCTGGGAGGCGCGCTCGAGCTCGAGGGCCGCGGCCCAGGGAAGCGCGGGCGGGCCGAGCACCGTGCGCAGCGAGCTCGCGGTGCGGCGGGCCAGCTCTGGGTCCGCCCCCGCCCGCTTGGCCAATTCGATGGCCGTCTCCTCGACGTCGCCGTCGTCCACGGCTTCCCAGGCGAGGCCGAGGGCGGCGGCTCGCTCACCGTCCACCCGCTCGCCGAACAGCGCCATCGCGGCGGCCGCCTCCCGGGCGCCGGTGCGGCCCAGCAGCGCGCCGTGCCCCCCGCCCGGATGCAGACCGATCGGGATGAAGCCGGAGATGATCTTCGCGTCCCGCCCCACGATCCGCAGGTCGGTGGCGAGCATGAGGTTGAGGCCCGCGCCCACCGCGCCTCCGCGCACCGCCGCCACGGTCGGCGCCTCGAGCTCGCCGACGCGCGCGAAGGAGCGATATACGGCGCCCATCCCGGCGAACAGCTCCGGATCGGCCGGATCGCGTCCGGCCGCCTCGAGCGTCGCGCGGTCGCCGCCGGCGCAGAAGAACCCGCCCTCGCCGCGCACGACGATGGCGCCCACATCGCCATCGGCGTCGAGCTCATCGCAGGCCGCGTAGAGCTCCTCGGCCATCGCGACGGTCAGGGCGTTGCGCCGCCCGGGCGCGTTCAGCGAGAGCACCGCGACCCCGCCGCCGGGCCGCTCAGTCGAGATCTCCTGTGCCATCGTGGCCCGGACGCTATCTAGGCGGCCACCGGCAACGGCGCGGGGTGGCCGAGGTGATAGCCCTGGCCGTAGTGCACGCCGAGCCGGCGCAGCTCGACGAGCTGGAGCTCGGACTCGATGTGCTCGGCCAGGACCGATGCCCCGCTCTCGTGGCCGAACTCGATCAGCGCCGAGGCGAGCGAGCGACGCCGCGGGTCCGCCTCGAGCGACTTCGTGAGCGAGCCGTCGAGCTTGATCAGCTCGGCGTCGAGCTCGAGGATGTGACGCAGACTCGCGAAGCCGGCGCCGGCGTCGTCGACCGCGAGCCGTGCGCCCAGCTCCCGCACCCGGGCTATGGCGACGCGGAAGCGGGTGTAGTCGTCCACGCGTGCGTGCTCGGTCACCTCGAGCACCACGTGGTCCACCTGCGCGCCCGCGAGCAGCGCCAGCAGGTCGGGCCGCTCGGCGATCGCCGGCGAGACGTTCACCGCCATGAACGTGCCCTGAGGCAGTGCATACGAGCGCTCGCACGCGCGTCGCACGGCCCACAGCTCGAGCTCCGCTCCGAGACCGACCTCGTGAGCCTCCTGGAACCAGCGGTCGGGGCCGCGCTGGGGATGGGCCGAGAAGCGCGCGAGCGCCTCGTAGCCCACGATCGCGCGCGAGTCGAGCGCGACGATCGGCTGGAAGACGATGTCGAGCTGATCCTCCCGCATGACCGCGCCTATGCGGGCGCGCTTTGCCCCGCGCTCCTCGATCAGCATGACGTCGTCGAAGATCGCCTCGCCACGCGCCGTCCGCCTCACGGCCGCCTGCAGCTTCTCCGGCGCGGCGTCGTGGATCACGTAGCCGCTGGCCCCGGCCCGGAGCATCGCCACGACGCACTCGTGGTCGGACGCGCCCGAGTGGGCGAGCACTCGCGTCTCGGGGGCGGCCGCGACTATCTCACGCGCCGCTCGCTCGGGCCCGCCCGGCAGGCGCACGGACACGAGCGCCACGTCGGGGCGCTCCGCCACCGCCAGCTCGGCCGCCACGGCCGCGTCCGCCGCCACTCCGACCAGCTCGAAACGGTCGCGCGCGTCCAGCGCGGCGGCGGTCCGCGCGACCATCAACTGCTGATCGTCCGCGATGAGAACGCGGACAGGCACCCCTGCCATGCGCACATCTCACCCGGGGTGAGACGGGAAGTCAACGGGGAACCGTGCGCATGGGCGAATTCGCCCGGAATTGCACGGCTTTTCCCGCTCTTAGCGGCCTTTTGAGGCGTCGATATTGAGGCGAACGTAGTCGAGCTCGGTCCCGCAGCTCTTGCGCACCGCCTCTACGAACGGGGTGTGCAGCTCGTCCGGCAGCTGCTCCAGGTGGTGGCCCAGGCAGACGGTCCGGAGGTAGCTCGACGCGTCCGGCGGCGTGACCGGGTAGGGCTCGAGCCAGGTCTCGACCTCGCCGAACCCGGCCCGCTCGAGCCGCTCGGCGGTCTCCTTCGCGCCCGCGAAGTTCCAGGGCCCCTCCCAGCCGGCCAGGTGCTCGGCGTACGGCTGCTCGAGCGCCACGGTCATCGCCGCCTCGTGAAAGCGCTCGACGTTGCCCTCCCCGCCGCACTGGGCCACGAGCCGCCCACCGGGGCGGAGCGCGGCGAAGAGACGCGCGAACAGCGTGTCGTGGTCCGCGATCCAGTGGAAGACGGCGTTCGAGAAGGCCGCGTCCACCGGGTCGTCGAGGACGAGCTTGGTGAGGTCCGCGCGGAAGACCGTGCTGCGCGCCGGGTCGAGGGCCTCGCGGGCGTGCTCGACCATCGACGGCGCCGAGTCGACCGCCACGACGTGGCCGTCTGGCAGGCGCTCGAGCAGCAGCCGCGTCACGCGGCCGGAGCCGCAGCCGGCGTCGAGCACGGTCTCGTCGCCGCGCAGCGGGAGCCGCTCGAGCACCCGCTCCGCCCATTCGACCTGGGGCGCCGAGACGCGGTCGTAGGTGGCCGCGTCCCAGTCGCGGGTCATGACAGGCTGGTGGTAACCGGCCCGGAGCGCTCGCGCTCGACCTCGAAGCGGCCGATCGCGTCCTCCTGCTGGAGCGTCACGCCGATGTCGTCGAGCCCTCCCAGCAGGCGGCGCTTGATCTCCGCGTCGATCTCGAACGAGGCCTGTCCGCCCGTCCAGGTGACCTCCTGGGCGGCAAGGTCGATCGTCGCATGACCCGCCGCCATCAGGGAGCGCACCTCGCTCTCGGCGAGCGCCACCGGCAGCAGCCCGATCTTGGTGCAGTTCGAGTAGAAGATGTCGGCGAAGCTCGGCGCGACGATCGCCTCGAAGCCGTAGTCCTCGAGCGCCCAGGGAGCGTGCTCGCGCGACGAGCCGCAGCCGAAGTTGCGCCCTGTCGCAAGGATCGGGTTGCGCGGCAGCTCCCAGCCCGGCTCCTTCGCCCAGTCGTAGAAGAGGAACTCGCCGAAGCCGGTGCGCTCCACCCGCTTGAGGAACTGCTTCGGGATGATCTGGTCCGTATCGACGTCGTTGCGGTCGAGCACGCTCACGTGCCCCTCGATCAGGCTGACCGGCCTCATTCTTGGTCACCTCCGCGGGGCCTCCGGCCCCGCGTTCTGATGTCGGACCGCGACGTCATGTCGCGGATGACGAGTGGGAGGGCAAGCCCTCCCACTCTCGGATGTCGACGAAGTGCCCCTCGATCGCCGCCGCGGCGGCCATCTTCGGGCTCACGAGGTGCGAGCGCGCGCCGCGGCCCTGGCGGCCCTCGAAGTTGCGGTTCGAGGTCGAGGCCACGCGCTCACCCGGGGCCGCGATGTCCGGGTTCATGCCGAGGCACATCGAGCAGCCCGCCGAGCGCCAGTCGAAGCCGGCCGCTCGGAAGACCGCGTCGAGCCCCTCGGCCTCGGCCTGCGCCTTCACCTGCTGCGAGCCGGGCACGACCATCGCGTTCACAGTCGACGCCACCCGGCGGCCCTTCACCACCTCGGCCGCCTCCCGAAGGTCTCCGATCCGCGAGTTCGTGCAGGAGCCGATGAAGACGCGGTCGAGCTCGATGTCCGCGATCGGCGTGCCCGGCGAGAGCGCCATGTACTCGAGCGCGCGCTCGTCGCCCTCGCTGGCCGGCTCGGGAACCGCGCTCGCGACGCCGGTCACCATCCCGGGCGTCGTGCCCCAGGTGACCTGCGGCGAGATCGCCGAGGCGTCCACCAGGACCTCCTTGTCGAAGCTCGCGCCGTCGTCCGTCCGGAGCTCGCGCCACTCGTCCAGTGGCAAGGGGTCGGGCGCGGCCTCGCGGCCCTCCACCCACTCGAACGTCGTGTCGTCCGGGGCGATCATCCCGGCGCGACCGCCGCCCTCGATCGTCATGTTGCAGACGGTCATGCGCCCCTCCATCGAGAGGCCCTCGATGGCCGGCCCCGCATACTCGATCACGTGGCCCACGCCGCCGTCCACGCCCATCTGGCCGATCGTGGCGAGGATCAGGTCCTTCGCCGTCAC
>DASQTS010000098.1:0-4321 GCA_035641775.1 Thermoleophilaceae bacterium | reverse complement strand
GGGCCGGCGGACGACGCCCGCTGGCGCCCCTGGCGCTCATACGCGGTGGTGCATCTCTGGCGGAGCTTGAGCGCCTGAGATACGTTGGCGCGCCATGCGCGCGGTTCAGATCGTCGAGCTCACCGGCCCCGAGTCCGCCCTCGCCGAGGCGGACGTCCCCGAGCCCGAGGCGTCGCACGTGCTCACGCCGGGGAGCGGCGTCGTCGTGGACGTCCACGCGGCCGGCGTCTCGTTCCCGGAGGTGCTCCAGACGCGCGGGCAGTACCAGGTGAAGCCGCCTCTTCCGTTCGTGCCGGGCAGCGAGGTGGCGGGCGTGGTGCGGAGCGCGCCGGAGGGCAGCGCCGTGCGCGAAGGCGACCGCGTGGCGGCCTGCTGCCTGCTCGGCGCGTTCGCCGAGGTGGCCGTGGCGCCTGACTTCCTCACCTTCCCACTCTCGGACGAGCTCGACTTCGCCCAGGGCGCCGGTCTGATCCTCAATTACCACACCGCCCTCTTCTCGCTGAAGCACCGCGGCCGGCTCGCCGAGGGCGAGACCGTGCTCGTGCACGGCGCGGCCGGCGGCGTGGGCACCGCCACGCTCCAGATCGCGAAGGGGCTCGGCGCGCGCACTGTCGCGGTGGTGTCGAGCGACGAAAAGGAGCGTGTGGCCCGCGAGGCCGGGGCCGACGAGGTGGTGCGCTCGGACGGCGCCTGGAAGGACGAGGTGAAGGAGCTGTCGGGTGGCGGGGTGGACATCGTGATCGATCCCGTGGGCGGCGACCGCTTCACGGACAGCCTGCGCGCGCTCCGCGAGGGCGGTCGCCTCGTGGTGGTCGGCTTCACGGGCGGCTCGATCCCCGAGGTGAAGGTCAACCGCCTGCTCCTCAACAACACCGAGGTGGTGGGCGCCGGGTGGGGCGCGTTCGTGATGGGCAAGCCCGACATCAACCGCGAGATCGGCCAGGAGGTCAACCGGCTCGTGGACGAGGGCCATGTCCGGCCCATCGTCGGAGCGCGGTTCCCGCTCGACCGGGCGCGCGAGGCGCTCGAGCTGATCGACGGGCGCGGCGCCACCGGCAAGGTCGTTCTAGAGCTGCGCTGACGGTTCCCCGGTTTCGCGGGCGGCTCCGCCGGGGAACCTGCGGGTCTCGTGGCTCGAGAACGAGCCGCAGACAGGGCTCCTGCGGGTGCCGTTCTGCGGCAACCACTGTCGGCTCGAGCAGGGTCACCGCATCCGCCTCGACCTGACGCAGGTGGACACACCGACCTACAGGGCGAGCAACGTCCCAAGTTCGCTTCGGTCCCGCAGGGCGTGACGCTCGTCCTGCCGACGCGCTAGGCCGCGCTCCGCGAGACTTCGCGCATGGATCCCGAGGCGCGGCGGCGCCGGCGCGAGGATGCGCGGCGTCGCGTCATACGCCAGCGGCGGCTGGTCGCGCTGGCCGCGGCGGGAGTGCTGGTGGCGCTTCTCCTCGCGGGCGGGCTGCTCGCCTTCGGCGGGAGCGAGGGCGGCGAGCCCGAGGCGAGTTCCCAGCCGAAGCCCGAGGAGCTGCCGCGCGGCGGCCACCAGATCCTGCCGCGCAGCCGGGTGGTCGCTTACTACGGGGCGCCGCAGGACGACGAGCTCGGCATCCTCGGCATCGGCTCGCCGCGGCGCGCGGCCCGCCGGCTCGAGCGGCAGGCGCGCCCATACGCCCGCCGCGGGCGGCCAGTCCTGCCGGCCTTCGAGCTGATTGCCGCGATCGTGACCAGCGAGGCCGGCGAGGGCGGCGACCACTCCATCCGCCAGGACGACTCGACGATCCGGCGCTACCTGAGGGTGGCGCGCGCGCACAGGATGCTGCTGTTGCTCGACATCCAGCCCGGCTACGCGCCGTTCCTACAGGAGGCGCAGGCGCTGGAGCGCTGGCTGCGCGAGCCGGACGTCGGCCTGGCGCTCGACCCGGAGTGGAGCATGGAGCCGCCGCTCCTGCCGGCGCAGGAGATCGGCTCCACGAACGCCGCGACCGTCAACGAGGTCTCGCGCTGGCTGTCCGGGCTCGTGCGGCGCCACGACCTGCCGCAGAAGCTGCTCGTGGTGCACCGCTTCACCGGCGACATGATCGAGAACGAGGACCAGCTCGAGCAGCATCCCGGCGTCGCACTCGTGGTGAACGTGGACGGGTTCGGCGACCAGCCCAACAAGATCTCGAAGTACCGCGAGTTCACGCGCGGCAAGCGCGACCGCCACCACGGCTTCAAGCTGTTCTACAACGAGGACCTGAACCTGATGAAGCCGCGCGAGGTGCTCCGCCTGCGCCCCCAGCCGGACCTGGTCGTCTACGAGTAGCGGCCCACTAAAGTCAGGCGCACTCGCATGCCCGGTCCCCTGCTCGTCGCGGTCGAAGAAAACGCCGAAGCGCTCGGCGTCATCGAGCGTGAGCTGACCGACAGGTACGCGCGCTCGTACGAGCTGGTGTGCACGACGTCGGCCGGCGACGCGCTCGCGAGACTCAGCCGCGCGGCGGACGACGGTGAGGAGGTCGCCTTGGTTCTGGCGTCGGCGCGGTTGGACGGCTCCACGGGGACCGAGCTGCTCACGGAGATCCACCACCTGCATCCGCACTCCAAGCGCGGGCTCCTGATCGGCTGGGGCCAGTGGGGCGACCCCGCCACGGGCGACGCGATCTTCGACGCGATGGCGCACGGGCGAATCGACTACTACGTCCTGCGGCCCGCGAGAGCGCCCGACGAGCACTTCCACTCGTCGGTGTCGAACCTCCTGCTCGAGTGGTCGCGCACCACGACCGACGCGCCGCACACCGTCCACGTGGTGGGCGAAACCTGGTCGGGCCGGGCCTACGAGATGCGCGACGTGCTCCAGCGCTGCGCGCTGCCGCACTCGTTCTGCCTGGCGGACTCCGAGAAGGGCCGCGGGCTGATCAATGAGGCGGGCAGCCCCGACAAGTTGCCGCTCGTCGTGTTCCCCGATGGCACGATCCTGACCGACCCGACCGACGCGGAGATCGCTCACGCGGTGGCCATCGGCGTGGAGCCGGACGGCGACGAGTTCGACCTCGTCATCGTCGGCGCCGGGCCCGCCGGCCTTTCGGCCGCGGTGTACGGGGCCTCCGAGGGCTTCAGCACCGTCGTGATCGACCAGGCCGGGCTCGGCGGCCAGGCCACGTCGAGCTCGCTGATCCGCAACTACATGGGCTTCCCGCGCGGCATCAGCGGCGGGCGCCTGTCGGAGCGCGCCTACGAGCAGGCCTGGGTGTTCGGGGCGAAGTTCGCGTTCATGCAGGCCGTCACGGGCCTCGAGCGCGACGGCGACCGGCTCGCGGTCGACCTGTCCGTATTCGGGCGCGTGCGTGCGCGGGCGGTCATCCTCGCCACGGGCGCCACCTACCGGCGCCTCGGCGTGCCGGAGCTCGAGGCGATGAACGGTGCAGGCGTGTTCTACGGCGGGCCGGCGTCGGAGGCGCCCGGCCTGACCGGCTACGACGTCTGCGTGGTCGGCGGAGCCAACTCGGCCGGTCAGGCGGCGCTGCACCTCGCGCGCTACGCGGACAGGGTGACGCTTGCGATCCGGGCCCAGTCGATGGACGCGGAGATGTCGCACTACCTCGCCCGGCAGGTGGAGGCTACGCCCAACATCGACGTGCGCCTCCGCACCGTGGTCGTCGGCGGCGCGGGCGACGGCTGGCTCGAGCAGCTCGTCCTCCGTGGCCCCGGCGGCGAGGAGACGATCCCCTCGGCCGGCCTCTTCCTGATGATCGGCGCCCACCCGCACACCGACTGGCTGCCGCCTGAGATACAGCGCGACAGCGGCGGCTTCGTCCTCACCGGCCGCGACCTGACCGGCCTCGACCGCGTTCCGCTCCCGCTCGAGACAAGCCTGCCCGGGGTGATCGCGGCTGGCGACGTGCGGCACGGCTCGGTGAAGCGGGTGGCCAGCGCGGTGGGCGAAGGATCGGTCGCGATCCAGCACGTCCATACGCTCTTCGCCGGCGAGCGGCTGCACCGCCCGGCCCGCGCGAGCTAGGCGCTCGTCTTGTCGAGCAGCTGAAGGAGGTCGTGAGCGACCAGCTCGATCGCCTTGTGGCGCCATTCCGCCGCCTGACGGGCCGCCCGCGCGGGCGGCCCGTCAGCGCGTCGTTTAACCAGCCTTCGTCCCGAGGGCGATCAAATACTCAGCTTGCATCATCAGGCTGCCGTCGGTCGCCTCGTTGTGGCGCTCGGCCAGCGCGTGGATCTCCTCGCGGCACTCCTCCCAGCGGCCCTCGGCGGTGAGCTTCTCACGCGCCTTGACCGTGGGGCCGTAGTGGGTCTCCATGAACACGACCCAGTGCTCGGCCGAGTC
>DASQTS010000097.1:0-6093 GCA_035641775.1 Thermoleophilaceae bacterium | reverse complement strand
GTGAGGAGCTGCAGCCAGCGGTACTGGGCGCGGTTCGTGTCCTGGTACTCGTCGACCAGGACGTGGCGGAAGCTGCGGCGGTAGCGGTTGCGAACCTCGTCGAAGAGCTCGAACAGGTTCACGCAGCGGAACAGGAGGTCGTCGAAGTCCATCGCGTTCGCCGCGTGGAGGCGCTTCTCGTACAGGTCGTAGACGTCGGCCGCGGTCTGCTCGAAGAAGGTGGAGACCTTCAGGCGATAGGCCTCCGCGTCGAGCAGCTGGTTCTTCGCGTCCGAGATCTGGCGGCGGATGCCGCGCGGCGCGAAGCGCTTCGGGTCCACGTCCAGCTCGTCGATGCAGGCCTTGGCGAGGCGGAGCGAGTCCTGCTCGTCGTAGATGGTGAAGCCGCGGGTGTACCCGAGTTTGTCCGCGTCGGCGCGGAGCATGCGCGCGCAGGCGGAGTGGAACGTCATCACCCACATGGCGCGGGCGCGGTTCCCCACGAGCGCCTCCACGCGCTCGCGCATCTCCTGCGCCGCCTTGTTGGTGAATGTGATCGCGAGGATCTCGCCCGGGCGCGCCTGCCCGGTTCCCACGAGATGGGCGATCCGGTGCGTGAGCACACGCGTCTTGCCGGAGCCCGCGCCGGCGAGTATGAGCAGGGGCCCTTCGCCGTGCAGAACGGCTTCGCGCTGCGGCTCGTTCAGGCCCTCGAGCAGGGCTTCGGCGGCTACGGCTCCCACCTCAGCGAGGATAGAGCCGCGTACGGCGGGCTAGAGGTCGCGCCGCATGAACGCGTGGCGCGCCCAGACGCCCACCAGCACGAGGTAGGCGGCGGTCCAGAGCCACAGGCCCGCGCCGGCGTCCTGGGCGCCGCCGAAGGGTCCGAGGTTCACGATCACGCCCGTGATCCCGCTGATGTCGGCGGTGAGGCCGTGAAGGCCGGCCTGGTAGAGCGCCTCGAAGGGCAGCAGCCAGGACGAGACCTCGGCGACGACCTCGAGCGTCTCGACTGAGAGCGCCTCGCCGATCTGCCCGAGCAGGCCGGCGGCGAGCCCGGCGCCGAACAGCATGAAGACGGCTATCCCGTTGGCGGTCGAGGACAGGAAGATCGAGCCGAGGATCGACAGCGCCGCGATCACCACAACCGCCGCCACGAGCCCGAGGCCCGGACCGAGGACGCGGTCCGGCCACCAGTCCCCGAGGATGCCGGTGATCAGGACCGCGGCCGCGTAGATGAGAGCCACGTAGGCCGCGCACACCGCGGCGGCGCCGGCGAAGCGCCCGAGCAGGAGACTGGTGCGCCCCACCGGCCGCACCACGAGCGGCTGAAGCAGGCCGCGCTCGGCGTCGCCCCGCACCGCGCCGAGCGTCAGGAATATCGCCAGCACCGCGCCGAGGAACAGCGTCGTGAACATGGACAGGCCGAGCAGCGTGGCGCCGGCGAGCACGCGCTCGTCGAACTCGTCGGGGCCGCCGGGCGCCTCGATCTGGTCGAAAGTGACCTGGCATCCCAGCGCGTACAGCGCGAGGAAGCAAAGCGTGAGCATGAGCACGACGAGGATCACGCGCCGGCGCACGGCCTCGCGGAGTGCGTACCGCGCGATGACGAGCGCGCTGCTCACGCCGCGCCGACCGCTTCGAGGTAAGCGTCCTCCAGCGTCGAGGCGAGCACCCTGACCTCATAGACCCGCCCGCCGGCCGCGACGATGTCGGCCACGATGCGAGGCACGTCCTCGCGTTCCACGTCGGGGTACTTCCGCACGCCCTCCGCCGTGTCCACCTCGACCCCGCTCGGCCGGGCGAGCTCCGCCGGGGTGCCCCTCGCGACGATCTGGCCGCCCACGAGGATCGCCACGCGGTCGCACACGAGCTCGACCTCGCTCAGGAGATGGGAGCTCAGCATCACCGCGATTCCCTGGGAGCGCACCTCGCCCAGAAGATCGCGGACCACCCGCCGGCCGACGGGGTCAAGCGCGCTCGTGGGCTCGTCGAGGAGCAGCACGCGGGGCGAGCCCACGAGTGCCTGGGCGATGCCCAGCCGTTGCTGCATGCCCTTCGACATGGCCGACACGCGAACCTCGCGCGCGTCGCCCAGGCCGACCAGCTCCAGCAGGCGTCCCCGCTCGGCCGTACCGCCGTCCGAGCCGGACAGGTCCTGATGGAGCGCGAGGAGCTCGTCGGCCGTGAGCCAGCCCGGAAAGCGGAACAGCTCCGCGAGGTAGCCGATCGCGGCGCGCGCTTCCGGTGAGCCCGCGGGCGCTCCCTCGACGGTCGCGACGCCAGCGCTCGCGCGGACCAGCCCGCAGGCGATCTTCGTCAGAGTCGACTTGCCTGCGCCGTTGGGTCCGAGCAGGCCCAGCAGCTCGCCCGGCGCAACATCTAGGTCGACGCCTCCGAGCGCGGTGGTGGCGCCGTAGCGCTTCTCGAGCGACTCGCATCGGAAGGCGGCGGGCACCGGGGGCAGTGTAGGAAGGTGGTCAGATGCCGCTGACCGATGAGGTCCGCCGGACCGCGCGCGAGATCGCCGAGGGGGCGAGTTTCGTGTCGATCGACCTTACCTCGCTGGGGGGCCTCGAGCCGGGCCCGCCGCCGGACCTCGACGCCGACCGGCACTACCTCGAGGGCTCGCCCGAGGAGGTGGCCCACTACATGCTCGTGCTCGACTCGATCAACTTCGGATCGGGCTGGTTTCCGACGCTGCGAAAGCGGCCGGGGATGTCGGGGTACTTCACCGTGGCGTCCTCGCTGTCCGATTTCTGGCGCGGGTCCGAGGGGTGGTCGGTCGACGAACTACGGTCATTGAGGGCGGAGGACGTGGCGGCCGTGCTCGATCAGGACGCTGGTCACGAGCTCATGGCGCTCTACGCGGAGGCACTGCGCGACCTCGGTCACTTCCTCGGTACCCGCCGTGCGCTCGACCTCGTTGCCGAGGCCGGGGGTTCGGCGGAGCGGCTCGCCTCGATGCTCGCCGCGGGCATGCCCTTCTACGACGACGCCGGCTTCTGGAAGCGGGCGCAGATCGTGCCGAACGACCTGGCGCTGGCCGGCGTTGCCCGCTTCGACGACCTCGACAGGCTCACGATCTTCGCTGACAACCTCGTCCCCCACGTGCTGCGCGTGGACGGCGTGCTGCGTTACGACCCCTCGCTTGAGGCCCGCATCGACGTGGGCGAGCTGATCCCACCCGGCCGCGAGGAGCGCGAGATCCGCGGCTGCGCGGTGCACGCCTGCGAGCTGCTCTCGGAGCGGCTCGGGATGCCGCCGCGTGTCATCGACACCGCCCTGTGGACGAGAGGACAGGCGCCGAGGTACAAGGCGGTCCCGCGCCACCGGACGCGGACGGTCTTCTACTGACCTAGAAGCATGCGCGTCCTTCGCAGGGTGTCGTCCGCCTCGTAGAGCAGCTGCTGGGCGGTGAAGCGGGTGACGTGGAATCCGGCCAGCTCCAGGTCGCTGTCCTTGCGCCGGTCGCGGGTCAGCGCCTGTGGCGTCGAGTGGAACGCGTGGCCATCGACCTCGATCACCCGCCGTTCGGCGCGCCAGAAGAAGTCCACCTCGTAGCCGTGAAGCCGGGCGTTCACCTGAGGCTCCGGCAGTCCCGCCGTGCGAACCAGCGCCAGGAAGCGCTCCTCCAGCTCGCTGCGGGTGCACGCCGCCGCGCGCCGCTCCGCCGCGAGCAACCGCCGGAGCGGTGCGGTCCTGCGCCCGTTGGCGCGCGCGAGCGCGTCCTCGAGCGCGTTCGGCGCGAGCAGCCGGAGCACGTATGCCTGGTCGAGCGTCCGCTCCACCAGCCGGTCGGGCAGGACCTCACAGAGGTCGACGAGGGTGCGCGGCACCGAGGTGGTCGGGATGCCGTCGTGCTCGGTGAGGTCGTCTGGGTGGAGGCGGCGGACGCGGTGGAGGTGGATGCCCGGTCGCTTCGGCCGCCCCGAGTGCCCCGGCACGGTGACATCGATGCGCGGCCCGGCGGTTGCGAGCAGCGCCCAATGCTGCGCAGCGGAGCGGTGACTAAGCACGGCACCCGGCCCACACGCAAAGACAGCACCGAGGAGACGGCCCTCGCGGCGCAGCTCTTGGTGCCCGAAGGCGTACACGCCGCGCCACAGCGGCTGCAGCCGGCCCGTCCCCACGCGGTACTTGATCGCGCCGGTGCCGAGTCCGCAGTCCGCGAGTTGGCGCAACGTGACCACGCCGAACTGCCTCGCCGCGATCGCGGCCGCCGCCCGGTCCGCGGACGGTGGCGCGGGTTTGGTCTGACTGTCAGACGAAAGCTGCGCCACCCGGTGAGCGTGGCCGGTTGGGGCGCACTTGGGTGCTGCTGTTTGTGACGCTTCGGTGACTGCGGCGCCGGCTCAGCCGCCGGCGCTGTCCGGGCCGCCGCGGCGTTCCAGGCGGCGTAGCTCGCCGCCCGGCTTTCGGCCGGTCTGCTCGGCCACCAGCTCCTCCAGCTCGTTCATGCGGTTGGCGAGGCCGCTGATCGCGTCGGCCACCGGGTCGGGCAGGTGGGCCCAGTCGGCGTCGGGACCCTCGGGCTTCTTTCCGTCCACCCGCACGGGGTGGCCGGGGTTGCCGACCACTGTGGAGTTCGGCGGCACGTCGTGGATCACCACGGAGTTGGCGCCGACCTTGCAGCGGTCGCCGATCACGATCGGGCCGAGCAGCGCGGCGCCGGCGCCCACCATCACCTCGTTGCCGACCGTGGGATGCCGCTTGCCGCGGGCGAAGCCGGTGCCGCCCAGCGTTACGCCCTGGTAGAGCGTCACGTCGTCGCCCACCTCGGCCGTCTCGCCGATCACCACGCCGGACCCATGGTCGATGAACAGCCCGCGCCCGATCCGCGCGGCCGGATGGATCTCCACCCCCGTGACCGCCGTGGTGAGATACGCCAGTAGCCGCGGCAGCAGAGGAACCCCCGCGGCAAGCAATGCATGCGACACCCGGTGCACGAGCAGCGCCTGGACCCCGGAGTACGTCAGGAGCATCTCCAGCCGCCTCACGCTCCGGGCGGCCGGGTCGCGCGCCTGCGCCGCCGCGAGGTCCTCGCGCACTTCGCGGGCTACCCGGGCCAGGGCGGTCACGGCGCGAAGAACGGCGTGCTGATGTAGCGGTCGGCCGAGTCGGGCAGGATCGCGACGATCCGCTTCCCGCGCATCTCGGGCCGCGATCCGACCTGGACGGCCGCCCAGACCGCGGCGCCCGCCGATATCCCGGCGTTCACGCCCTCGCGGCGCGCGCACAGGCGGGCGGTCTCGATGGCGTCCTCGTCTTCGACCGGAACGATTTCGTCGATTACGGAACGGTCGAGCACCTCCGGGACGAACCCGGGGCCTATCCCGTCAATGCGATGCGGGCCCGGGGCTCCTCCCGACAGCACCGGCGACGACGCCGGCTCAACCGCCACCACGTGCAGCCCCGGAGAGCGCTCCTTCAGGCGCTCGCCGCAGCCGGTGATCGTCCCCCCGGTGCCCACCGCGGAGACCAGCACGTCGATCTTGCCCTCCATGTCGCGCCAGATCTCCTCGGCGGTCGTGCGGCGGTGGATCTCGGGATTCGCCGGGTTCGCGAACTGGTTCGGCACGTGGCAGTTGCCGCGCTCGCGGCAGATCCGGCGCGCCTCCTCCATTGCCTCGTTCATCCCGCCCATCGACTCCACCCAGACGACCTCGGCCCCATACAGCCGCAGCAGCTTCTCGCGCTCGCGGCTCATCCCCTGCGGCATCGTGATGACGAGGTCGTAGCCCTTCGCGGCGCAGACAAACGCCAGCGCGATCCCGGTGTTGCCCGACGTCGACTCCACGATCGTGTTCCGCCCGGGCTCGATCAGGCCCTCCGCCTCCGCGGCCTCGATCATCGCCACGCCGATCCTGTCCTTCACGCTGCCGGCCGGGTTGTACGCCTCGAGCTTGCCGATCAGCTCGGCGCCGCAGTCCGGCGCCACCCTGGTGAGCCGCACCATCGGGGTATTGCCGATGAGGTCGGCGAGGTTGTCCGGGATCGCGCGGGTGGGCGGCGATACGCTCACGCCGCGAGGGTATCGCGCTACTCGTGCCGCTCGACCGCGTCGCCGATCAACCAGAACATCGGCGGCCACAGGCCGACGAACAGGGCACG
>DASQTS010000096.1:0-11454 GCA_035641775.1 Thermoleophilaceae bacterium | reverse complement strand
GCTGATCATGACCGGCAAGGTCATCGATGGCCGCGAGGCGCACCGGATCGGCTTCGCCAACCGGATCGCGCCGGCCGACGCGCTCGACGCCGCGACCGAGGCGCTCGCGAACGAGCTGCTCGCGTGCGCGCCGAGGGCGGTGGGCCTGGCGAAGCGGATCATGGACGCCGCGGCGAAACCGGCGCTCGCGCTGACGCTGGAGCAGGAGGTGGCCGCGCAGGAGGCGCTGGCCGCGTCCGAGGACTTCGCGGAGGGCGCGCAGGCGTTCTTCGAGAAGCGCGACCCGCACTTCGCGGGCCGCTGAGCGCCGCTCGCAGAGCGGAAAAAAAGGGCTCCAGAAATGCGACGGGCCCGGATGCCGTGGTCCGGGCCCATTGTCGCGAAATGCCGGGGCAGGGTCGGGGGAACCCATATGTGCCGAAAACCGGCCCCGGCGGCTGAGTTTGGGTTATACCCGGGCCAGAACGGTCAAACCCCCGAAATCGCACGAACCTGCCGATCGGCCCTCGCCGCGAGCCACAGGACGCCGGCGGAGGCCAGCGTCATGGCGGCCACCACCAGCCAGGCCGTGGCGTAGTTGGCGCTCGCGGCGAGCGCTCCGAACGCCGCCGGACCCGCCCCCGCGCCGATATAGATCCCCGTCTGGCTGACCCCGGTCGCACTTGCCGGGCTCGCCCGGTTGCTGTCCACCACTGCCAGGTTGAACAGGCCCGGCCAGCCCCACCCGAGCGTGAACGCGACGACAGCGCCGCCCACGAAGACCGCCACCTCGGCGCTCGCCATCAGCGCGAACCCGATCGAGCCGGCCGCAAGCAGCACCGCGACGCTCGCGAGCCCGTAGTCGCGGCGCCTGTCCGCGCGTGCGCCCAGCGAGATCCGCATCGCGAGGCTGAGCGCGCTGGCGCCCGCGGCCAGCAGCCCGGCCGTGCCCTCGCTCACTCCGACGTTCACCGCGGAGGCAACCAGGTACGCGCCCAGCGCGCTCGGCCCGGCCGTGGCGAGCGCAGCGCCGAGCGCGGTGAGGAGCAGCGCGCGCGACGGGCGGCGCGACGCCGGGCGCCTCGACAGGTGCGCGGAGTCACGGCCCGGCAGCGCGAGCCCCACCGCCAGCGGCGCGAGCGCGCACAGGGCAACGGTGGGGCGCCAGCCGAGCGGGAGCGCGAGCACCGGCAGCGCCAGGCCGCTCGCGAGGATCGCCGCCGGGATTCCTGACTGCTTGATGCCGAAGCCGAGGCCCTGACGGTCGGCCGGGATGCACTCGGCCACGTAGAGGTTGATGGCCGGCTGGGTCACCGAGTTGGCCACCCCCGCCGCGGCCAGCAGCGCGAACAGCACCGGCAGGGACGGGACGAGCGCGAACGCTCCGAGGCACGCGGCGGTGACGAGCACGCAGCGGCGCATCGCCGTGACGGCGCCGATGTGATCCGCGAGCCGCCCGCCCCACCCCGCTCCCAGGGCGCCCGCCAGGAAGAACGCCGTGATACCGGCCGCCACCGCCTCGACGCTCGCGTCTAGGTCGTCGCCGATTTGCAGCGCGAGCGCGCCGACGAGGAATCCGGGCAGCACGCTGGCCGCCCCTGTCGCTACCGCGAGGGCTAGCCGCGCTGCCACTCCACCGGCCCCGCCGTGAGCACGTGGCTCCCGAGCGGCCGGCCGAGGACGCGCTGCGCCTCGCGCGCCGCCTCGACCACCTTCCCGAGGTCGATGCCGGTGTCGTGGCCCATCTCGTGCAGCATCGAGACGAGGTCCTCGGTGGCCACGTTGCCGGTCGCGCCGGGCGGCACCGGGCAGCCGCCCAGCTCGCCGAACGAGCTCTCGAACGAGCGCACGCCGGCCCTCAGCGCGCCGACGACGTTGGCGAGGCCCTGCCCGCGCGTGTTGTGGAAGTGCCCGGTGAGCTCCACGCCGAGGTGGAGGCCGTCGAAGAAGCCCTCCACCTGCGCCGGGTTCGCCATCCCGGTCGTGTCGCCGAACGCGATCTCCTCGCAGCCGGCGTCCACGAGCCGCCGCGCGATCTCGACGACCCGCTCGCGCGGGACCTCGCCCTCGTACGGGCAGCCGAAGGCCACCGAGATGACCCCCTCGCAGCGGAGCTCCTCCTCACGCGCGCGCGAGATCACGCGCTCGAGCCCGGTGAGCGACTCCTCAATCGACCGGTTCACGTTCTTCCGGTTGTGCGTCTCGGACGCGGAGAGGAAGAGGTTCACCTCGTGGAAGCGACCGCGCAGCTCCAGGGCGTTCTCGAGCCCGCGCTCGTTCGGGATCAGGACGGTCACGGACACGTCGTCGGGGATCTCGGCGCGGTGCAGCACCTCGGCGCCATCGGCGAGCTGCGGGATCACGTCGGCGCGCACGAAGCTCGTGGCCTCGAGCCGCCGCACGCCCGTGCGCGCGAGCAGCTCGACGAGCCGGACCTTGTCGTCCGTCGCGATCGTCTCAGGCTCGTTCTGGAAGCCGTCCCGCGGGCCGACCTCGCGAATCCTCACGTGCTCGGGCACGCTCAGATTCTGGCAAGGCCGCCGCTCACCCCGAGCGACTGGCCCGTCACGTACGAGGCGTCGTCGGAGGCGAGGAAGGCGATCGCGGCGGCCACCTCATCGGGGTGGCCGAGCCGGCGCAGGTTCGTCGAGCTGATCATGGTGTCCACGATCCGCTGCCCGATGTCGCCGAGCGCGTCGGGGGCGGACATGAGGAGCGGCGTCTCGATCGGGCCCGGAGCAACCGCGTTGACCGTGATCCCGTAGCGGCCGTTCTCGATCGCGAGCGCCTTGGTGAAGCCGAGCACCCCGCTCTTCGCGGCCGAGTAGATCGCCGACCCGCTCGACCCAACCCGCCCGGCCTCCGACGACACGTTCACGATCCGGCCGCGGCGGCGCTCCTGCATCCCGGGCAGCACCGCGTGAGTGCACGCGATCACGCCGACAAGGTTCACGGCCAGCACGCGCTGCCAGAGCGCCTCGTCGGTCGCGGTGAACCAGCTCCACTCGTCGTAGCCCGCGTTGTTCACCAGCACGTCCACCGGGCCCAGCTCCGCCTCCGCGGCCTGCAGCGCCGCGCGCACCGAGTCGGTCGAGCTCACGTCGAGCTCGAACGCGGCGCCGTCGATCTCGCCGGCCACGCCCTGCGCGCCCTCGACGTTCACGTCCGTGACCGCCACGCGAGCGCCCTCGGCCGCCAGGCGCCGGCAGGTGGCGGCGCCGATCCCGGAGGCCCCGCCGGTCACCAGGGCTGTTCGGTCTGCGAGTCGCACGGGCCGCCGGGCAGACTACCCGCAATGGATTCCGTGGTGCTGCTGTCCGGCGGGACGGGCGGGGCGAAGCTCGCGCGCGGGCTCGTCGACGCGTGCGACGCGCTCACGGTGGTGGCGAACACGGGCGACGACGTGGATGTCTACGGCGTGCACGTGTCTCCCGACCCCGACCTCGTGACCTACTGGCTCGCCGACGAGATCGACGAACGCGGCTGGGGGCTGCGCGGCGACACGTGGCACGTGATGGAGGCTTTCGAGCGCGCGGGGCAGCCGCACTGGTTCCGGCTCGGCGACCGCGACCTCGCCATGTGCCTGCTTCGGACGGAGCGGCTGCGTGCGGGGCGGCGGCTCACCGAGGCGCACGCGGCCGTCGTCGACGCGATGGGCGTGCGGGCGCGGGTGCTCCCGATGAGCGACGAGCCGGTCTCCACGTGGGTGGGCGTCCGCGGCCGCAAGCTGCCCTTCCAGGAATTCATGATCGTCGAGGAGGCCAAGGGGCCCGTCGAGGCCGTGGAGCTGCGGGGGCTCCACCGGGCGCCGCCGTCCGACGACGTGCTCCAGGCGGTCGCAGAGGCGACCGCGATCGTGATCGGCCCGTCGAACCCGGTGATCTCGATCGAGCCGATCCTCGCCCTCCCCGGGATGCGGGAGGCGCTGCGCGGCGCGCCCGCGCCGATCGTGGCGGTGAGCCCGTTCGTGGACGGCCGCGCGGTGAAGGGCCCGACGGAGCCCTTCTGCGAGCACGCGCGGATCGCGCCGAGCGCCTCGGGGATCGCGGATACCTACTCCGGCCTGATCGACGGGATCGTGGCCGACGAATCGGTCACGGGGCTCCCCGGGCTCGTGACCCGGACCCTGATGTCCACACCGGAGGACCGCGCGCGCCTCGCTCGCCAGGTGCTCGACTTCTCAACGTTGCTGAGCCCCACGCGCTAGTCTCGCCGCACCCGGCCGGCCTCGAGGATGAGAACGCTCGCGATCCTTCCAGTAAAGAGCTTCGGTGCCGCAAAGCAGCGTCTCGCGGACGCGCTCGGCGCAGGTGCGCGCCAGGCGCTCGCCCAGGCGATGGTGAGCGACGTGCTCGCCTCCCTGCGCCGCACGCCGGGGCTCGACGGCATCGTGGTCGTGACCGCGGACCGCACGGCCGAGGCGGCCGCCTCGGGAGGCGCTGTGCGGGTGCTCCACGACTCGGCGCAGGCCGGCCAGTCCGAGGCCGCGCGGATCGGGATCCGGCACGCGCTGGACGAGGGGTGCGAGCTCGTCGTGCTCGTGCCCGGAGACACGCCGCTCGTGCAGCCGGGTGAGCTCGCGGACCTGGTGGCGGACCCCGGCGGGGTGGTCATCGTGCCCGACCGGCACGGGACGGGAACGAACGCGCTCGTCCTTTCCCCTCCGGACGCGATCGAGCCGAGCTTCGGACCCGGCAGCTTCGAGCGGCACGTCGCGGCCGCGGAGGCGGCGGACGTGCCTTACCGCGTCGAGGAGGTGCGGACGCTCGCGCTCGACGTGGACACGCCAGCCGACCTCGCCGAGCTGGCCGCGGAGCTCGAGGTGCGCCGCGGCCAGGCGCCCTCGACGCGCGGCGCGCTCCGCCAGCTCGACCGCGCCGGGGGCGGCGGCGTCCGCGTGCCGCAGGCATCCGCCTGACGGCGTTCAGCGTCACCCCGCTCGCCCCGCTTCCGGCGATCCGCCCCGGCGACGACCTCGCGGTCCTGATCGCAGCTGCCTCCGGCCGCGACGTCGCGGACGGCGACGTCCTCGTGGTGGCGCACAAGGTGGTATCGAAGGCCGAGGGGCGGCTGCGCCGGCTCGACGAGATCCAGCCCGGCGAGCGAGCGCGCGAGCTCGCGGATGAGCACGGGAAGGATCCGCGCCTGGTGCAGGCGGTGCTTGACGAGTCGGAGGAGGTGCTGCGAGCGGTGCACGGCACGCTGATCTGCGTGACCCGTCACGGCTTCGTCTGCGCGAATGCCGGAGTGGACCAGTCGAACGTGTCGGCGGCGGGCGGCGACCTCGTACTCCTCCCCGAGGACCCCGACGGCTCCGCGCGCCGCCTGCGCGCGGGCATCGCGGAGGCGCTCGACGTCCGGCCGGGTGTGGTGATCGCCGACTCGTTCGGTCGCGCGTGGCGGCTCGGTCAGACGGATGTCGCGATCGGCGCGGCGGGCCTGACGCCGCTCGACCAGTGGATCGGGCGCCCGGACGCGTTCGGACGCGAGCTCCGCGCGACATCGATCGCGGTGGCGGACTCGCTCGCCGCCGCGGCGGACCTAGCGCGGGCGAAGAACACCCTGGAGCCGGTGGTGCGGGTCAGCGGGCTGGAGCGGTTCGTGACGCCCGAGGACGGCCCGGGCGCGGCGGCGCTCCGGCGGCCGCCCGAGCAGGACCTGTTTCGGTGATGCGGCTCAGCCGCCGATCGGTGCGCGCGGGTTCTTCCCCCAGAAGATCTGCGTGCCGATCATGCCCACGAGATGCACCATCACGGTGTTGAGGACCATCGACTTCGCCGTCGCGGTCCCGACCCCCACCGGCCCACCGCCGGCGGTGTAGCCGTAGTAGCACCCCACGAGCACGATCACCGTTGCCATCGCCATCCCCTTGATCGTGCTGAAGATGAGGTCGGGCGGGTTCTGGAACATCCAGAAGATCAGGAAGTAGCCGCCCGACGATGTCTCGCCCACCTGTTCGACCACCGCGATGTAGGACGCGAGGTAGCCGGCTCCGACTGCGGCGATGTAGATGAACGGCAGCACCAGCCATGCGGCGAGCAGCCGGGTCGCGCACAGGAACAGCAGCGAGTCGATTCCCATCACCTCGAGCGCGTCGATCTCGTCCGAGATCCGCATGGCGCCGATCTCGGCGACCAGCCCCGTGCCGACCTTCGCCGACATCATGTAGCCGAAGGCGTAGGGCAGCGCCTCGCGCAGGTCGCACCACGCGGCGAATACGCCGGCGTAGGCCGGTGCGCCGGTGGAGCGGGAGAAGTAGGCGCCCTCAATGCCGCAGGTGAGGCCGAACAGGAACGCGAGCCCCCAGAGGACGATCCCGGAGCCGAGGGTGAGGATGCCGGCCTGCCGGAGCGTCTCGCCGAAGAAGCGGAAGACGCGGCCGCTGAATATCGCGGCCAGCACGCGGCCGCTGAACCCAGCGATCTCACCGAAGGCCTCGATCCACGCGCGGGACGCGGACACCGGCCTCAGGGCGGGTTGACGAGCCACATCTTCGAGTAGAAGAAGAACCAGACCGCGAGGATCACGAGGGCCAGCGAGACCGACACGGTCATCGCGAGGTCGATCAAACGCCGCGGCGCCCGCGCCCGCCGGCTCTGCGCCCGCTCCTCGCTCGAGCTGACGAGCCAGGCCGAGTGCGCCGGCGCGCCGCGCGCCACGCGGCCGCGCTCGTACATGTCGTTCACCCGATAGAGGACCCAGCCGAACGCGACCATCGCGAGCGGGATGCCGCCGAGCGTCGCGAACAGGAAGCTTTGCGCGTCCGACGCGAACTCGCCCGCGAGCCACAGGCCGAGCACCGGGATCCCGATCCACAGGATCGCGCTGCCGACGACTATGACGACGGCAAGGACGGCCGTTGTGGGTCCTCGAAGCATGCGGTCGTGATCCACGGACTGTGCCAGCACAGTGTGCACACAGTAGCATGCTGTGCTGGTACAGTGTTCCCAGGCATGAGCGCTCCACTGGACTTCCGCATCGACCGTGGCAGCGACGTTCCGCTCGGCACGCAGCTCAGCCTCACGATTCGCGATGCGATCGCGGACGGCTCTCTATCCCCCGGCGACCGGCTACCGAGCGTCCGCGAGCTCGCGCAGGGCGCCGGCGTCAACGTGAACACCGTTCGGGCGGTGTACGCCCGGCTGGAGGCCGAGGGAGCCGTGCGGAGCGAGCATGGCCGGGGGACGTTCGTGGCCGGCGCCGCCCGCGCCCCGATGACGCGAGGTGAGCTGCGGGAGCAGATCGCTGCCCTGGAGGCGACTCTCGCCCGGCTGCCGCCGCCCCCGCTACCAGGCGATGACCGCCCCGCACCGCGCCCGGCCGGCGCGGCCCTGCTCTCCAGGGACGAGCTCGTGGCCGTCCGCGACCACCTCCTCGAACGGCTCGGCGAGGTCGAGACCGAGCGCACCGCGCTCATCGACAGCCTCGAGCGGCTCGGCGTCGAGCCGGCCGGCCGCCCCGCGCCGAGCGGGAAGGCGACCGCGAGCCTCGCGAACGCGCGGATCCGCTGGGTCGGCGCCTAGTTCGGCCGGGCCAGGTCCGCGAACGGGTCGGGCGCCCCGAGCTCGGTGAAGTCGCGCACCTCGTAGGCGCTTCCAGGCACGCCGCCGACGACCACGCAGCGGATTCCCTCGTCACCGGGATAGACCTTCCGCTTCGTGCCCGCCGCGACGCGCACCATCGTGTCCGGGTCGAGCGGATGCCGCTCGCCCTCGATCTCGATTTCCCCGCCGCCGCGGATCACGAGGTAGACCTCCTCCTGACCGTCGTGCGAGTGGTCGTGCTCCGGATACGCCTCGATGCCGGGCGGCATGTCGATCACCTGGATGCCGAAGGCGGTGACGCCCAGCTCCGCGCGGGCCAGCTTGAAGGAGCCGCGGGCGTGCGCCTGCATGTCGTCGATGCATTTGACCGAGTAATCGGGCAATGTCGAGCCTCTCGCCGGGGGTGCGTTTCGTGACGCAACCTACTACGCGCGGCGCCCGAGTGCCGCAGGCTTCCCCGGCAGAGCGCTAGCCGACCGGCTCGACCCCGCCCACGCCCTTCTTGCCGGGCGTGATGACCAGGGAGAAGTAGGCGAACCCGGCGACCAGGGCGCCGACAACCGGCGCGACCACGTACACGAGCAGGAACGTGTCCGCGCCGCCGAAGTTGTCGCCCACGAGCGCCGGTCCGAAGCTGCGCGCGGGGTTGAAGCCGGCGCCGGTGAGCGGGGCGAGCACCATCACGAGCATCCCGAGCGTGGCGCCGATCGCCAGCGCGGCCCACTCCTTCGTCGCGCGCGGGTTCACCGCCACGCCAACGATCACCCAGACCAGGAAGAAGGTGCCGACCCCCTCGACCACCATGCCGGGCAGGATGTCGCCGCCGATGCGGTCCGACACGAGCGTCGCGCCGTAGTCCACCCCCTCGCCCTCGTCGCTCATCAGCGCCTTGGTGAGGAGCGCGCCGGCCACCCCGCCCGCCAGCTGGGCGACGACGTAGATCGCGGCGTCGATCGGGTTGATCTGGCGCAGCGCCGCCATGACGGCGGTGACGGCGGGGTTGAAGTGGGCGCCGGAGACGATCGCAAGCGTCTGGATCAGCCCGAACAGCAGGAACGCGTGCACGAGCCCGATTACCGAGAAGTCGATGAACGGGGTCGGGTTGGCCGGGCTCGGCGCGGCCACGTACAGGGTGACCACCGCCGTGATGAAGAAGACGAGCAGCAGCGTGCCGACGAACTCGGCGATATAGGCGGCGGGCCCACGGTCCTGCACTTCGGTCACCTCCCGGAATTCATGGCTCGCCGTACAGTTCGCCGCCGTGCGCAGATTCCTTCCCCTGCTTGCGGTGCTCGGGTGCCTGGCGGCGTGCGGCGGGGACGACGCAGCGGGCGGAGGCGCGGAGCACGGGACGCTCGCGCTCGACTTCCAGCCGAACGCGGTGCACGCCGGCATCTATGCGGCCCGCAATCTCGACGTCCGCGTCCCGGCCGCCAGCACGGACTCGCTGAAGCTGCTCGCCGCCGGCAGGGCCGACATGTCCGTCGTGGACATCCACGACCTCGGGCTCGCGCGCGAGCAGGGCGCCGACGTGGTGGGCGTGGGCGCACTCGTCCAGCGCCCCCTGGCCGCGGTGATCGCCCGCGGGGGCGAGATCCGGCGGCCGCGCGACCTCGAGGGGCGGCGGGTGGGCGTGACGGGCCTGCCCTCCGACGAGGCGGTCCTGCGCGCGGTCGTCGAGGGCGACGGCGGCTCGATCGAGCGCGTGCGGCGGGTGACCATCGGCTTCTCCGCCGTGCCGAGCCTCATCTCCGGCCGTGTGGACGCGGTGGTGTCGTTCTGGAACGCCGAGGGCGTGGTGCTGCGCGAGCGCGGCGTGCGGACGCGCGAGTTCCGCGTGGACGAGTTCGGTGCCCCGGGCTACCCGGAGCTGGTGCTGGCGGCGTCGCAAAAGACCCTTGACGAGCGCGCCGAGCTGGTTGACTCGATGCTCGACGAGATCGCGACCGGAACGCGCGCCGCGTTACGCGACCGGGCCGCGATCGTGACCGAGCTGGCACGCGAGGGCGGCTCCGACGAGGAGCTGATGCGGGCACAGCTCGAGGCGGTGGCGCCGGCGCTCGTACCGCCGGTGCGGCTCGACCGCGAGGCGCTGGAGGCCTGGGCCGGGTTCGACGCCGAGTTCGGGATCCTGCGCGAGCCTCCCCGCGTCGAGCGGGCGTTCCGGCTGCCTTAGAGGAGCGACTCGACCAGAGCGGCGGCGTCGCGGTTGATCCGGGAGCGCGGCACCACCCGGTCGAAGCCCGCCTCCTCCGCCCTGCGCCGCACATCCTGCTCGACGTGTGAGTAGAAGCCGAGCCGCGGGATGCCCGCAGCCGCTGACTGCACTATTCGAGCGTCGGGTTCGTCGGTGAGGTCGACGATGAGCAGCTCGGCCTGCTCGCCGGAAGCCACGGGCTCGTGCCCCGCCGCCCTCAGCGCCCCCTGCAACTTCGAACCGAACAGCAGGTCCGGGCAGAGCAGGGCGACTCTCGCCACGGCGTTCGGCCGCCTACTGCGCCCGGCGGCGCGCGAACTCCTGGCGCACCGACTCCGGGCGGCCCCACATCTGCACGACCTCGACGCGGCCCGAGCGGGCCTCGCGGAGCGCGAGCTCGCCCTCGATTCCCTCGGCGTCCAGCAGCGCGAGCGTGCCGCGGACGGTCTCCGGCGCCGCCGCGTGGCCGAACTCATGCGCGGAGCGGAGCCGCCAGTGCCAGTCGTGCTCCGAGTACGGCATGGCGTTGATCTGCACGAGCAGCGTGGCGGCATCGATGTAGCGGTCCTCGTTGGCGATGCGGAGGTCGAGCTCCAGCTGTGTCCAGTCGGGCGGGAGCGAGTCGAGCAGGCCCTGGAATTCGTCGGCGAGCGCCATGCGCCGCACAGCTTACGACTCTCGGTTGGCGCGCTCGACGCGCATCGCGCGCGCGAGCTGATCCCCGAGCGCGTGCTCGCGCCCGTTCGCCAGCACGGTGAGCGGGCCGCCGAAGGGCTCGCGGCCCGCGACCTCGAGCTCGTCGCCCGGCGCGATGCCGCGCTCGGAGAGGTAGCGCAGCATGTCCGGGTTGGAGTCGGACACGCGCGAGAAGACGCCGAGCTCGCCGGGCCGGAGGTCGGCGAGGGCGCGGGTGGGCGCCTCGTCGATCTCACCGTCGCGGGTGGGGATCGGGTCTCCGTGCGGGTCGTGCGTTGGGTTGCCGAGCTTCGCGGCGATCAGCTCCGACAGCTCCGGCGAAATCGCGTGCTCGAGCCGCTCCGCCTCCTCGTGCACGCGGTCCCACGGCATGCCGAGCGCCTCGGCCAGGTACAGCTCGAGCAGCCGGTGGTGGCGCAGCACCTCGAGCGCGACGCGCTTCCCCGCGCGTGTGAGCACCACGCCGTGGTAGGGCTCGCGCGAGACGAGCCCCAGCGTCTCGAGCCGCTTCACCATCGCCGACGCCGACGCCGGCGACACCTCGAGCCGCTCCGCTATCGCGGAGGTGGACACCGGCGCGTCGGTGCGCTGGGCGATCGACCAGATCGCCTTGGAGTAGTCCTGCACCGCGTTCGAGATCTCGACCGTCTCGCTGCGGGCAGCGGCCATCACACGGACACCAGGAGGCCGGTGACGAACATGACCGCGAGCCCCGCGAGCAGGCCCCACACGGCGAGCGGGTGGAGCAGCCTGCCGGCGCCGTCGCGGATCTGGGGGGCGATCTGCACGACCACCTGCGCGATCGCGCCGGCGCCGACGCCGAACATCAGCGCCGCGAGCGCCGGCTGGTACGCCGAGGCCCCGATCCAGGCGCCGAGCACCGCCGGAGCGCCGGCGATCAGGCCGAGCACCAGGAGGCGCCGCAGCCGCGCGGAGCGCTCACGGGCGACGGGCGCGACGATCGCAAGGCCCTCGGTGGTGTTGTGGAGCGCGAAGCCCACGACGAGTGTCGCGCCCAGGGCGAGCGACCCGACCGCG
>DASQTS010000095.1:0-3513 GCA_035641775.1 Thermoleophilaceae bacterium | reverse complement strand
ATGACGCCGACTGCTCCTCGCTGCGCACCTGCATGTCCGGCGGCGCCGCCATGCCGGCCGAGGTCATGCGCGCGTTCGAGGAGAAGTTCGACTGCATGATCCTCGAGGGCTACGGCCTCTCCGAGACCTCGCCGGTGGCGTCGTTCAACCACCCCGACAAGGAGCGCAAGCCGGGCTCCATCGGCACCCCGATCGAGGGCGTGGAGATGCAGGTCTGGGACGACGACGGCAACGAGGTCCCGCAGGGCGAGGTGGGCGAGATCGTCATCCGCGGCCACAACATCATGAAGGGCTACTGGAACCGGGACGACGCGAACAAGGAGGCCATCACGGACGATGGCTGGTTCCGGACGGGCGACATGGCGAAGGTGGACGAGGACGGCTACTTCTTCATCGTCGACCGCAAGAAGGACCTGATCATCCGCGGCGGCTACAACGTCTACCCGCGCGAGATCGAGGAGGTGCTCTACGAGCACCCGGCGATCCAGGAGGCCGCCGTCGTCGGCGTGCCGCACGACGAGCTCGGCGAGGAGGTCGCAGCGGCGATCGTCCTGAAGCAGGGCGAGTCGCTTGACGAGGACGAGGTGAAGAGCTACGTGAAGGACCAGGTCGCGGCGTACAAGTACCCGCGCAAGGTCTGGTTCACCGACGAGCTGCCGAAGGGCCCCACCGGCAAGATCCTGAAGCGCGAGATCGAGGTGCCGGAGAAGGTCACCGCCTCGAGCGGGTCCTAGCCCGCTGGCACGGTACGTCGACTCGCCGCGCTGGATCCGCGCCAGGCGGGGCGGCGAGACCGTTGCGGACAGCAGGCGCACGAAGCTCCTGTACCTGCCCGAGCGCCTGCCGGTGCACGTCTTTCCTGAGGAAGATGTCCGTCTCGATCTCCTTCCGCCGAACACCATCACGCGCCACAAGGGACTCGTGGAGATCGCCTGGGATGCACCGGACGAGTGGCTCGAGGAGGACGAGGAGCTGCTCGGCCACGCCCGCGACCCGTTCCACCGGATCGACGCCCGGCGCACGTCGCGGCACATCCGCGTATCTATCGGCGGCGAGGTCGTGGCGGACACGCGCCGGGCCGTGGCGCTCTTCGAGACCGGGCTACCCACGCGCTGGTACATCCCGCGCGACGACATCCTGGCGGAGCTCTCGCGGAACGACGGCCATCGGACCACGTGCGCATACAAGGGCCACGCGACGCACTGGGACGCCGCCGGGGAGGAGGCGATCGCCTGGAGCTACGAGCTGCCGCTGAACGACGCCATGCCGGTCAGGAGCATGGTCGCGTTCTACAACGAGCGCGTGGACATCGAGGTGGACGGCGAGCTCGAGGATCGGCCTCGCACCCAGTGGTCGTGAGGGCCGTCAGCTAGCCTGCCGCCCCGGATGCGCTCGGGGAACGGCTTCACACGGCGCGGCCTGTTCGGGGCCGGTGCGACCGGCGCCGCCGCGGCCGCGCTGAGCGCCTGCGGCGATGACCCCTTCGAGCCCGCCACCTCGCATGGCCAGGACGCGCCGAACGTGGTGCTGATCTTCACCGACTCCACGCGCGCCGACTACATCGGCTACTGGAACCGGGACAGCCGCAACAAGACCCCCAATCTCGACGCGCTCGGCCAGGAGTCGCTGGCGTTCCGGCTGTCGGTGCCCGAGGCGATGCCCACCGGGGCCGCCCGGCGCGCGCTGTTAACAGGCGTCCGGTCCTTCCCCTTCCGGAACTACGTGCCGACGAAGGGGCTGCCGCTCGGCCCGGGCTGGATCCCGATCCAAGACCACCAGCCGATCGTGACCGAGGTGCTCGGCGAGGCCGGCGTGGAGACGGCCTACTGCACCGACAACCCGTTCTTGGTCGGGCCGCGCTTCGGGAACTTCAGGCGCACGCTTGACCTTATCCGCCCGAGCTACTCGCAGGGGGCATACCGCTTCCTCAACAAGCCGTTCAAGCGCCCGGCGCCGCGCAGCGCGATCGAGCGCTACCTGCTGCCCGAGCTCAACGACTCCGTCGAGGTCGGCCGGCTTCGCTCGATGGTCGGCTGGAACTCGATCTACCGCGACAGTGATCGCGACTACCCCACCGCGCGGGTCGTGCGTAGCGGGATAAACGTCGTGGACGACCTCAAGAAGGTCCGCCCCTTCTTCCTCGGCGTGGACTGCTTCGACCCGCACGAGCCGCTCGACGCCCCGCGCGTGTACAGGGACCGCTTTGGCGGCCCGAAGGGGATCGAGAAGCAGGGAATCGTCCCTATCCAGCCGTTCGAGGTGCCGTACTCCTGGGTGATCGACGTGGAGCTCGACGACGAGACGATCGAGCGCGTTCGCGAGCTGTACGCAGCCGAAATCACGTTCATGGACGAATGGGTCGGCCGGTTGATGAACCGGCTGGCCGACCAGAAGCTGCTCGACGAGACGGTGGTCATCTACTCGTCGGACCACGGGCTGACGCTCGGCGAGCACGGCATCGTCGGTAAGCACGCCTCCCGCGCGCAGTGGCACATCTACCACGTGCCCTTCATGATCCGGCACCCCGAGGGCAAGCTCGCCGGCGAGTGGAGCGACTTCTTCGCCTCCACGCATGACATCCCGCGCACCGCGTTGTCCTTCATGGGCACGCGCGCCCCCGGGATGATGACCGGCGAGGACTTGTCGGTCATCTTCGACGGGAAGAGCCCTACGGCGCGGCCGCACTTCACCTCCTGCTACGACGACCACCTCCTCGCCGGCGATCACGACTGGTTCTTCATCTCTGACAGCGAGGGCCGCCGCAAGCGCCTGTACGACCGGAGGAAGGATCCGCAGGAGCTCACCGACGTCGCGGCCGACCATCCCGAGCTCGTCGACAAGTACTGGCGCATACTCGAGGACGAGGCCGGCGGAACGCTCCCGCAGTTCGGCAAGAGCGGCGTGATCGGCGGGTGAGCGTCCGGCCGTTCACCAGGCGCAGCCTCCTTCGCCGCAGCGGCGCGACGGCCGCCGGCGCCGGGGTGCTCGGCTCGCTCGCCGCCGCCTCGCCGGCGGCCGCCCAGCTCGGCGACGACCGCGCCCGCCGAGCGCTGCTCGTGGTGCTGCCGCTCGTGCGCGCGGACCACGTGGACGCGTTCGAGGGTGGCTCGCCGGCCGACACGCCGAACCTGAACGAGTTCGCGGAGCAGTCGCTGCGCTTCGACCGCGCCATCCCCGAGTCGATGCCGGCACTGTCCACCCGCCGCTCGCTCGTGACCGGGATGCGGGCGTACCCGTTTCGCGACTGGCGGCGTCTCGAGGGCTTCCCGTCGGTTCCCGGTTTCAACCCGGTCTGGGACCACCAGCCGCTGCTGATGGAGCAGACGCGCGGCGCCGGGATCGAGACGCTCTACTTGACCGACAACCCCGTTTTCGAGGGTGAGCGCTTCCGCGACGTGCGCCGGCCGGGCGGCGGGCCTAGCGGCGAGCTGGGCTCGGGGATCGACGGAGAGCTGCTCGCCTCGTTCAAGCGCCAGACGCACGCCACTCGCCGCACCATGCGCGCCGGCGTGG
>DASQTS010000094.1:0-13677 GCA_035641775.1 Thermoleophilaceae bacterium | reverse complement strand
ACGCCGGTGCAGGAGATCGCCTACGCCCTCTCCACCGCGCAGGCGGTGCTCGACCGCGTCCGGCCGCGCGTGCCCGAGGAGACCTTTCCGCGCGTCTTCGGCCGCATCTCTTTCTTCGTCAATGCGGGCATCCGCTTCGTGGAGGAGCACGCGAAGCTGCGCGCGATGGGTCAGCTCTGGGAGGAGCTGGGCCGCGAGCGCTATGGCGTGGACGACGAGCGGCTGCTGCGTTTCCGCTACGGCGTGCAGGTGAACTCGCTCGGCCTCACCGAGTCCCAGCCGGAGAACAACATCATCCGGATCGTGCTCGAGGCGCTCGCCGTGACGATGGGCCGCGAGGCGCGGGCACGGGCGCTCCAGCTGCCGGCCTGGAACGAGGCGCTCGGACTGCCGCGCCCGTGGGACCAGCAGTGGTCGCTGCGGATCCAGCAGATCCTCGCCTACGAGACTGACCTGCTCGACTACCCGGACATCTTCGAGGGCTCGAAGGTCATGGACGGGCTCGTGGCGGAGCTGGTCGCGGGCGCGCGCGAGGAGATGGGGATCGTGGCCGAGCAGGGCGGCGCGGTGGCCGCCGTCCCGTACATGAAGACGCAGATGGTGGAGTCACACCGCGCGCGCGTGCAGCGGATCGAGAGCGGCGAGCAGAAGGTGATCGGCCAGAACTGCTTCACCGAGGCGGAGCCCTCGCCGCTCCAGGAGGGCGAGGACGGCGGCATCCTGCGCGTGGACCCGGCGGTGGAGGCATCCGCGATCGAGGCGCTGGCCGCGTGGCGCGAGGGACGCGACGCCTCCGCGGTCGATGCCGCCCTCGGGGCACTGAAGGAAGCCGCCACGGACCCGGAGACCAACATCATGCCCGCGACTCTCGACGCCGCCCGCGCGGGTGTCACCACGGGCGAGTGGTCCGCCGCGCTGAGGGACGTCTTCGGCGAGTACCGGGCGCCCACCGGCGTCGGCGATGCCGCCGCGGCCCCGCCCGACGACGCGCTGACGGCGCTGCGCGACCGCGTGGAGGAGGTGTCGTCCGCGCTGGGCCGGCGCATCAAGATCCTCGTGGGCAAGCCGGGCCTCGACGGCCACTCGAACGGCGCGGAGCAGATCGCCGTGCGCGCACGCGACGCCGGCATGGACGTGGTCTACGAGGGCATCCGCCTCACCCCCGCGCGCATCGCGCGCACGGCGGTGGACGAGGGGGTCCACGTGGTTGGCCTCTCGATCCTGTCCGGCTCGCACGCCGAGCTGATCCCGTCGGTGCTCGCGGAGCTGCGCGAGGCCGGCGCCGACGTCCCCGTCGTGGTCGGCGGCATCATCCCTCCCGCCGACCAGACGGCCTTGCGCGAGGCAGGCGTGGCGCGGATTTACACCCCGCAGGACTTCGAGGTCAGCCGTATCATGGGCGACATCGTGTCCCTGGTGGCCGAGCGCAACGGCGTAGTCGCCGTGCCTTAGCGCTTGGCGACCGATCCCGCAGAGCTGGGACGCAGGCTCGGGCAGGGCGACCGCTCGGCCGCCGCGGCCGCGCTCAACCTCCTCGAGAATCGCGCGGACCGCGAGGCGCGAGCGGCCCTGCTCGCGCAAGTCTCCCCGGCGGCTCTGGGCGGCGAGCCCAACGCGCATGTCTTGGGCATCACGGGGCCGCCTGGAGCCGGGAAGTCCTCGCTTCTGTCGGTGCTCGCGAGCGAGTGGCGACGACGTGGCAGGACGGTCGCGGTGCTCGCGGTGGACCCGAGCAGCAAGCGCTCGGGCGGGTCGCTGCTCGGCGACCGGGCCCGGATCGACCACGACCCGCGCGACGATGGGGTGCTGATCCGCTCCACCGCCGCGGGCGGGCGGCTCGGCGGCCTTGCGGCGGCGACGCGCGAGGCCGTCGAGGCGCTCGCGCCCGCCTTCGACGTCGTGGTCGTGGAGACCGTGGGCGTGGGCCAGTCGGAGACGGACGTCGAGGACGTGTGCGACACCGTCGCGGTCGTGGTCCAGCCGGCGTCGGGCGACGTCCTCCAGTTCCTGAAGGCCGGGATCATGGAGGTGCCGGACCTGCTCGTGGTGACGAAGGCCGACCTCGGTGAGGCGGCCACGCGCTCGCGGCGCGACCTCGGCCAGGCGCTGAAGGCGGTCGGCTCGGACTCCGTTCCCGTGCTCGCCGTGTCGTCGGTGCCGCCGCCGAGCGGGATCGCCGAGCTGGCCGACGCGCTCGAGTCGCACCGCGCCGAGAGCGACGTCTCCCAGCGCCGCGTTCGCGCCCGCCGTGGCGCCGCGCTGCGCGAGTTCGTGGCCGAGCACGGCGAGCGGGCGCTGCGCGAGCTGGGCGGCCGCCGCCAGGCGGAGCGGCTGCTACAGGAGCAGGACCCGGCCGCCGGCGTGGGCGACCTGATCGAAGCGCTCGCTACTCGACGCTGATCTCGCCGCGCTGCAGCGCCATGACGACGGCGTGCAGCCGCGTGCGGGCGTGTAGCTTGGTGACCGAGTTGCGGACGTGGGCGCGCACGGTCTCCGCGGAGACCGAAAGCTCGCGGGCGACCTCCTCGCCCGTGTAGCCGTGCGCGAGGAGAGTCAGCACCTCGCGTTCGCGCGGCGTGAGCCCACGCCGCCGTCGTATTCCGGCCTCCATGCAGGACGAGCATCGACGCAGTCCGCGCCCTCCGCCATCCTACGATCGTAGGAACGGCGGAACTACGCGCGGCTAGTCGAACTCCACCGACATTGTCTGCTCGCGGCCGCCGGGGCCCGCGATCACGGTGATGTCGCGGGACTCCCCGCTCTCCACGTCGGAGACGGCCTCGCAGTAGCTCGCGAGCGACGAGCCCACGCGGGTGCCGCCGATCGCCGTGATCAGCACCTCCTCGAGCCGCAGCTCTGCCGCACTCGTGCCGTCCTGGGCGGACGTGGCCAGTATCCCGGCCGGCAGCCGCTCACGTGCGAGGACGCCTGGAGGCGGCGTCAGCAGGCCGGCTCCGAACCACGCCCGCGAGCGGCCCTCGCGGAAGTCGGCGAGGAGCTCGCGCACCCGGTCGACCCCGATCGCGTAGCCCTGGTCCGCGGAGGGCGCGTCCGCCGCGCCGGTGAACAGGATCGTGTTGACGCCCACGAGGCGGCCGTCCGCTCCCACCAGCGGGCCGCCGGAGTTTCCGGCGCCGAGCGCCGCGTCGGTCTGCACGAGGTTCGTGAGGCGCGGCTGGTCCGGCGCGGGGAGGCGAAGCGGGGTCCGGACGGTCGACACGACCCCCGCAGTAGTCGTGAGCGACTTGCCGCCCGACGCGCTCACCGGATAGCCGAGCGCCACGACGGGATCGCCCTGGGCCACGTCGCCCTGGCGGCCCAGCGTTATGGCGGTGCGGTCGTCGACGCCCTCCACCTCGAGCAGCGCCAGGTCCTCGCACGGCGCCGCCGCGCGGATCTCGGCGTCGTCGAGCCGGTCTGGCTCGCCGGCCTGGAGATCGCCGCCGAGCGCGATCACGTGGAAGTTCGTGAGCACGAGGCCCGCGGCCGCGTCGACGAGCACGCCGGTGCCCACCGACTCCTGCCCGACGCCACGCGAGCGAACGTAGATCGTGCCCGACCGCGCGCCGGCGGCGATGTCGTCCGTCACGACGACGCCGCCCCCCTCGTCGCCGGTGTCGCGGGTGAGCGCCAGCACGCCGATCCCGAGCGCGACCGCGAGCGCCAGCGCGCCCACGCCGATCCCGATGCGCGCGGAGCGCCGCGCGTCGCGCATGCCGAACAGGGCGGCGCGCGCCAGCCGGCGGCGGCGAGCCGGCGTCTCCGGCGCCCGGCCCTCCGCGAGCGCCTCGAGCGCGGCCTCCGGGTCCTCCTCTGGGTCGATCCGCTGCTCGTCGGCCACGCCGGCTAGCTCAGCGCCTCCACGCGCCAGCGGCCGTCCACGCGCCGCATCCGGAGCTCGTCGCGCACGCGCGCCTGCCCTTCCGCGCGGGTCGTGACCTCCACCGTCGCGCTGTCGCCGGCCACGGTGATGCGATGAACGTCGATACTCGGCCGCCGCACGCCCTCCGCCGCCGAGCGCAGCTGGGCTTCGCACTCGTCCCCGCCGGAGCGCCGGCGTGCCGTTGCGGTGAACAGCTCGTCGCACGCGGCGGTGAAGTCCCGGCTCGCGATCGCCCGCTCCAGCCGCTCCACCGCGGCCGCGACGGCCGCGGCCGGTCCGGAGGCCGGTTTCGGCTCCTCGTCCGCGCCGATGGAGCACCCGACCGGGGCGAGGATGGCGAGCGTAGCCATAATGGGGATATGGAGGGATCGGCGCAGGAGTCGCTGGGCACGCAGTCGAGCTGGCTGCGGTGCTACCGCTGCTGGTCGCAGAACCTCGAGGTGCAGCTGCACTACGAGGGCATATTGAAGGTCGACGCAGACACAGGCGAGGCCGTGGACCCCGTAGAGGAGGTCCAGGAGGCCGTCGTGCAGTGCCTCGACTGCCTCCACGACCAGCCGCACCTGTCGCTCACCCTCTACGACGAGGACGGCCGCCGCATCTCCCGGATCGAGCCGGTGGAGGACCGCTGGGAGCGGATGGTGACCGGCACGCCGTGGGTTGCCTCGTGCACGGTCACGGTCGACGCCGACCAGGTCGAGTCCTGCTCGGGTCCTGAAGCCGCCGAGTCGCTCGCCTTCGCAGCGTTCGGCGATCACGGGACGCGCGAGTTCTTCACCCACGTGCGCTTCCACAAGCACGAGGAAGACCGAATCGTGATCCACATGCTGGTGGAGCTGTATGCCCGCTCGTCGGACGAGGCCACCGACGTGATGGCGGAGGCGGCGCGCGGGGAGCTGACGATCACGTCGCTGGCCGAGGAGTCGCGGCCGCCGGCGTCGAGTGCCGGCGAGGCCCACTGAGGGGTTCCGTCACTTAGCCGCGCAATGCGCGGTCAACGTGCGGAGGTCGCGACCACACCGCGCTCCGCGAGCGCAGCGATCTCCTCCGCCGAGCGGCCCAGCTCGCCCAGAATTTCCTCGGTGTGCTCGCCCAACAGCGGCGGCGGTGAAGGATCCTGGCGTGTCACGCCCCAGATCGGCGAGGCCACGAGGTCGAGCGGCCCGGCCGTGGGGTGGCCGACCGTGACGGTCGCCGGGCGGCCGGCGCCCGCGGCCGCCGCCAGCGCGTCCGGCACGGAGCGCACCTTGCCGGCCGGGACTCCGGCGGCGTCGAGATCGGCAAGCCACTCCTCCGCGGGACGAGAGCGAAAGCGCTCAGCGATCAGCGGAACGAGTTCCCCTCGGTGCTCCACGCGGGCGGCGTTGGTCTCGAATCGGGGGTCGCGCGGGGCGTGCGGAAGGTCGAGGACTTCACACAGCGCCTGGAACAGCCCGTCGTTCGCCGCCGCGACCGCGATCCGGCCTGACGAGGTCTCGAAGTCCTGGTAAGGCACGATGTTCGGGTGCGCGTTTCCATGCCGCTCCGGCTCCGACCCCGTGACGAGCGCGTTCTGGGCCACGTTCACCAGCCCGGCGAGACCGCTGTCGAGGAGCGGCACCTCGATGCGCGCGCCCTCTCCCCCGTGCAGGGCGGCGAGCACCGCGGCCGCGGCGTGGAGCCCGGTGAGCACGTCCACGAGCGCCACGCCGACCTTGTAGGGCGGCCCATCCTCGGCGCCGGTGATCGACATGAGCCCGGACTCCGCCTGGGCCACGAAGTCGTAGCCGGGGCGGCCAACGGGCGAGCGAGAAGAGCCGAAGCCCGTGATCGAGCAATAGACCACCTTGGGCTTCAGCGCCTTCACTGCCTCGTACCCCACGCCGAGCCGATCCGCCCCACCCACCTTGAAATTCTCGACAACAACGTCCGCCCCCGCGCAGAGTTCGAGCGCCAGCGCGCGGCCCTCCGGCTGCGACAGGTCGAGCGCGCAGCTCCGCTTGCCGCGGTTGACCGAGAGGTAGTAGGCGGCCTCGCCGCCTGCGAACGGAGGGCCCCAAGAGCGGGTCTCGTCGCCGCCCTCCGGCCGCTCCACCTTTACGACGTCGGCCCCGAGGTCGGCGAGCACCATCGTGCAGTACGGCCCCGCGAGCACGCGGGACAGGTCGGCGACGCGAACGCCCGCGAGGGGCGCCGCTCCGGAGGCGGTGCCGGATGAGCTCTCCATCGGGCGGCATCCTGACAGGGGCCCGCGCCGCCGTGGCGGCGCTCGAGGACGCGGGCGTCTCCGTGGCCTTCGGGCTCCCCGGCGTACACAACCTCCCGCTCTGGCGCGAGCTGAACGGCTCGCCGATCCGGCTCGTGGGCGTACGGCACGAGCAGACCGCCGGATACGCGGCCGACGGCTACGCCCGGGCGAGCGGGCGCCTCGGCGTGGCGCTCACCACGACGGGGCCCGGCGCGGCCAACACGCTGGCTGCGGTCGGGGAGGCGTGGGCGTCGCGCCAGCCGGTCCTCGTGATCGCGACCGACATCCCCTCCACCGCCCGCCGCCCCGGCATCTGGCGCGGCGTGCTTCACGAGGCCACCGACCAGGCGGCGATGTTCATGCCGGTCGTGAAGGAGGCGATCCGCGTGCACTCCGCCGACGAGATCGGCCCGGCGGTGGCCCGCGCCGCCCGCACGGCGCTCGAGCCGCCCGCGCGCCCGGTCTACGTGGAGATCCCGACCGACCTGCTGAACGCGGAGTCGCGCCCGGTCTCCGATCCGCCCGAATGGACAGCCCCGCGAAAGCCGGACGGGGACCAGCTCGAGCGCGCGCTCGGGCTGATGGAGCGGGCGCGCCGGCCGCTTGTTTGGGCGGGCGGCGGGGCGCTCCAGTCGGGTGCGGGCGAGGTCGTGGGGCGGCTCGCCGAGCGGCTCGTGGCGCCGGTGATCCTCACCTTCTCGGCCCGCGGCCTGCTGCCCCCGGGCCACGCCTGCCTCGTCGAGGCGTCGCCGCACGTGCCGGAGGTAGGCGCGCTCTGGGACGACGCCGACCTCGTCGTGGGCCTTGGGACGGACTTCGACGGCATGATGACCCAGGCCTGGCGCCAGCCGCAGCCGCCGCACCTCGTGGCCGTGAACGTGGATCCCAGGGACGCCTCGAAGAACTACCGGCCCGACGTGGTGGTGGAGGCCGACGTCGCGGTGGCTGCCGACGCGCTGGCTGGCCGACTGGGCGAGCGCGGTGGGCTCGACTCGCTCGAGCGGCGCCTGCGCGACCTGAACCGGTCGGTGCGGGAGCGGATCGCGGCCGAGGAGCCCGAGCCGAGCGGCTTCCTCGCGACGCTCGAGGCCGCGCTTCCCGACGACGCGATCGTCGTCTGCGACATGTGCATCCCCGGCTACTGGCTGGGCGGCTTTTACCGCACGCCCGCGCCCCGGAAGCTGTCCTACCCGCTCGGCTGGGGCACGCTCGGGTGCGCGTTCCCGCAGGGCCTCGGGGCGGCGCTGGCCGAATCGGGCCCCGCAGTGAGCATCTCGGGCGACGGCGGCTTTCTGTACGCGTGCGGCGAGCTGGCCGCCGCGAAGCAGGAGGGCATCCCGCTCACGGCGGTGATCGTGGATGACAGTGGCTACGGGATGATCCGCTACGACCAGGACCTGCACGGCGACCCGCGTGAGGGCGTGGACCTGTTGAGCCCCGACTTCGTGGCGCTAGCGGCCTCCTTCGGGATCCGCGCCGACAGCGTGGACGGCCTCGGCGAGCACTTCGGCGTGGCCTTGAAGGGCCACGTTGCGCTCAGGGAACCGACGCTGCTGGTGGCACGCGCCGCCCTCGGCCCGCCGCCGAACGTCTCCCCTCGCTGGTACCGGAAATGAGCGGGCGGCGTCCGGGCCCTAGTCCCAGGCCAGCCGGTAGCCGCTGTCGCCGAGGATCTCGGCGACCTCCATCTGCGCCTTCTGGAGCTTGCCGGCGTAGTCCCAGTTCATCGACTGCCAGCGGGTGAACTGCTCCAGCACCCAGATCCCGGACTGGCGCGAGCCGTTGCCGGACTTGCCGTTTCCGCCGAACGGAAGGTGGGCCTCGGCCCCGCTCGTGGAGTTGTTCACGGAAACCATCCCGGCCGTCACGCGCTCGCGAAAGCGGAATGCCGACTTCGGGTCGTTCGTGTAGACGGCCGAGGACAGCCCGTAGCCATGGCCGTTCGCGAGCTCCATCGCCTCGTCGAAGTCCGAGAACGTGGCGACGCCGATGATCGGACCGAAGGTCTCGGTGGAGTAGAGCTCATCGTCCCGCGTCACGCCGTCGACGATCGTCGGGTGGCAGTAGATGCCGGCGTCCGGGTCGCCCACGAAGCCCGGGCGCGGGTTGTCGCCCGTGATCCGGCCGGTGCCGGCCGAGCCCGAGACCGTGTGGTGGTCGCGGACCAGCCCGAGCCAGTCCTCGAAGCGCTCTGCGAAGCGCTCGTGGATCATCGGGCCGTAGAGGACCTCCTGGCTCGGGTCCCCGACCGGCGCCTCCTCGACGGCGGCGGTCAGCCGCCGCACGAACTCGCCGTGGATGGACTCGTGCACGATCGCCGTCCCGAGCGACGTGCAGCGCTGCCCCGCCGTGCCGAATCCACTGAAGAGCGCTCCCTCGACCGCGAGGTCGAGGTCCGCGTCGGGCATCACGACGAGCGGGTTCTTGCCGCCGAGCTCGAGGCAGGCCGACTGGCCGTGGCGGCCCGTCAGTTCCCCGATACGCGAGCCGACCGCGGAGGAGCCTGTGAAGCCGACCTTGTCAACGAGTCCCTCGTCGAGCGCTTGGGTGAGGCCGTCGAACGCCGTGGGCCCGTCCGACTGGACGAGGTTGAAAACGCCGTCGGGCAGGCCGCCCGCGATGAACAGCCGAGCGAGCGCGTCGCCCAGCGCGGGCGCGTACTCGGCCGGCTTCCAGACGACCGCGTTGCCGCACAGGAGCGCCGGCACGAGATACCAGGAGGGCACGGCGACCGGGAAGTTCCCGGCCGTGATGATCGCGGCCACGCCGACGGGCGTCCGGAACGTGAACAGCTGCTTGTCGGGCATTTCGCTCGGGATCGTCTGGCCGTACAGTCGCCGCCCCTCCGAGAGGAAGAAGTCGCAGGTGTCGATGATCTCCTGGACCTCGCCGAGCGCCTCGGGATAGGGCTTGCCGATCTCTCGGGTCACCAGCCGCGAGAGCGCCTCCTTGTTGTCCTCCACGATGCGCCCGATCTGCTTGATCACGTTGCCGCGCACGGGTGCGGGCACGGACGCCCACTCGCGCTGGGCCGCGCGCGCCGCGCGGCACGCGTCCACGAAGGTGCCGGCGTCGCCGAGTACCGCCTCACAGACCAGGTCGTCCAGGTTCGCCGGGTTGCGCGATTCGATTCGCTGCCCCTCGGGATTGCGAACGCTCGCACGCACCGCGTGCTCGCCATCCAGCCCCCGGCCGCCGATGATCGAACCGACCATCCTCGTCTCGGTAATGCTCATGCTCGTAGCGTATCCAGGGCAATGAAGAGCATTGGTCCGGCGCGGGCACGCCCGCGCCCTCCCACACGGCGCGCTTCAGTGGTCATTGTCGGCGGCGGCGCGATTGGAACGAGCATCGCCTTCCACCTCGGCGAGGCGGGTGTCGAGGACGTGCTGCTGCTCGAGCGGGCGGAGCTCGGCTCCGGCTCCACGGGCAAGGGCGCCGGCGGTGTCAGGGCGATGTTCTCGGACGAGCTCAACGTGCGCATCGGCATCCGCGCGCTCGAGGCGTGGGCCGAGTTCGGCGAGCGGCCTGGCTGGGAGGTCGACTTCGCGAAGGTGGGCTACCTGTTCCTGCTCGACACCGAGGACGACGTCGACGCCTTCTCGGAGAGCGTCGCGCTCCAGAACCGGCTCGGCCTCCCGAGCCGCATGGTGAGCGCGGACGAGGCCGCGGGGTTGTCGCCGCTGGCCGGGATCGACGGCGTGCTGGCGGGCGCCTTCTGTCCGATGGCCGGCCACCTGACGCCCGACGGAGCCGTCCAGGGCTACGCCTCAGCCGCCCGCGCGCACGGTGTGCGCATCGAGACGGACACGATTGTGACGGGGATCGAGGCCGGGACCGTGATGACGGCAAGGGGACGGGTGGCGACCGAGTGCGTGATCTGCGCAGCCGGGCCGTGGTCGGCGGAAATCGGCGAGATGGCCGGCTTCGGGCTCGCGGTGCACCCGGAGCGACGGCGGATCGCATACACGGGGCCGATGGCAATAGATGGGGACGTGCCGATGACGATCGACTTCTCGACCGGCTTCTACTTCCACCGCGAGGGGCCCGGCCTCCTGTTCGGCACGAACGACGTCCGCCCGACACAGGACGAGTGGCTCGAGGCGGCCGAGCCGGTCCTGCGGCGACGCGCCCCCGTTCTGCTCGACGCGCCCCTCGCCGGCGGCTGGTGGGGCGACTACGAGATGACGCCCGACCACAACGGCCTGATCGGCGAGGCGGACGCGGCGCCCGGCCGGTTCCTGTACGCCACCGGATTCTCAGGCCACGGCTTCCAGCAGGCGCCCGCGGTCGGTGAGATCGTGCGCGACCTCTATCTCGGCCGGCAGCCGTTCGTCGACGTCACGCCTCTTGGTGTCGGCCGCCCGGAGCGCCAAGAGCGCAACGTCGTCTAGTCCTCGGCGCCCTCGTCCTCGTTCTCGTCGTCGGCCTCGCCGCCGACCACGTTGAAGCCGCGGTCGAGCTGCACGTCGACCTGGCTCCCGTCGTCGCGCGTGACCTCTACCTCGTAGAAGCTCTCCTCGTCGCCGGTCTCGGTCTCCGTCACACGACCGCCGCCGGTATGCTCCAGCGCCGCGGCGCTCGCCCTCTCGAGCGCGCCGCCGCGGATGGGGGCCTCCGCGTCGTCGCCTCCGCCGGCCACCGCCACGCCCACGCCGCCGGCCGCGACCGCGAGAGCGGCGATGCCCGTAATCAAGATCTTGCGTCGCTTGGTCATACCGCCTGTCTACCCGGGCGGTATGAGATCACGATGAGAGGCGCTCCTCCAGCGAGCGAAGCTGCTCCGCAAGCTCCGGCGGCAGCTTGTCGCCGAACGTCCCGAAGTGGTCCCGCACCTGCGGAAGCTGCTCGAGCCACTCCGACGAGTCGACGTCGAGGAGCTTCTCCATCGCGCCCTCCGAGAGGTCCAGGCCGGACACGTCGATCGCGTCGGCGGCGGGGACGAGCCCGATCGGCGTGGCCTCGGCCCCGCCCTGGTCGTCGCAGCGCTCGGCGATCCAGGCGAGCACCCGGCTGTTCTCGCCGAAGCCCGGCCACAGGTACCTGCCGCCGTCGCCCTTGCGGAACCAGTTGACCATGAAGATCTTCGGGAGCTTCGCGCCCTGGCGGCGGCCGGTCTCGAGCCAGTGGGCGAAGTAGTCGCCCATGTGGTAGCCGCAGAACGGGAGCATCGCCATCGGGTCGAAGCGGAGCTCGCCCACCGTGCCCGCGGCCGCGGCGGTCTTCTCGGAGCCCATGATCGAGCCCATGAACACGCCGTGCTCCCAGTCGAAGGCCTCGGTCACGAGCGGCACGACGGAGGCACGGCGGCCTCCGAATAGGAACGCGTCGATCGGGACGCCCTTCGGGTCCTCCCACTCGGGCGCGATGGACGGACATTGGGCGGCCGGAGTCGTGAAGCGGGCGTTCGGGTGGGCGGCCGGCTCGCCCGACTCCGGCGTCCAGTCCTCGCCGTGCCAGTCGATCGCGTGGCTCGGCGGCTCGGAGGTCATGCCCTCCCACCAGATGTCGCCGTCGTCGGTCAGCGCGCAGTTCGTGAAGATCGAGTTCGCGCGGACCGTCTCCATCGCGTTCGGGTTCGTCTTCCGGCTGGTGCCGGGCGCAACGCCGAAGAACCCGGCCTCGGGGTTGATCGCGTACAGCCGGCCGTCGTCGCCGAACTTCATCCAGGCGATGTCGTCCCCGACCGTCTCCACCTTCCATCCCGGCAGCGTCGGGATCAGCATCGCGAGGTTCGTCTTGCCGCACGCCGACGGGAACGCGCCCGTCACGTGCTTGACCCTCCCCTCCGGCGAGGTGAGCTTGAGGATCAGCATGTGCTCGGCGAGCCAGCCCTCGTCACGCGCCATGACGGACGCGATCCGGAGCGCGAAGCACTTCTTCCCGAGCAGCGCGTTGCCGCCATAGCCGGACCCAAAGGACCAGATCTCGCGGGTCTCGGGGAAGTGGACGATGTACTTCTTGTCGTTCGAGGGCCACGGCACGTCCTCGACGCCCTCGTCCAGGGGCATCCCGACCGAGTGGAGGCAGGGCACGAAGGCGCCGTCCGCGCCCAGCACGTCGAGCGCGCCCTGGCCCATGCGGGTCATGATCCGCATCGAGACCGCCACGTAGGGCGAGTCGGTGAGTTGCACGCCGACGTGCGCGATCGGCGAGCCCAGCGGCCCCATCGAGAACGGCACGACGTACATCGTGCGCCCCCGCATTGAGCCGCGGCACAGCTCGGTGAGCCTCTCGCGCATCTCCGAGGGATCGGCCCAGTTGTTCGTGGGGCCGGCGTCCTTCTCGCTCTCCGAGCAGATGAAGGTCCGGTCCTCGACCCGCGCCACGTCGCTCTCGTCCGAGCGCGCCAGGTAGGAGTTGGGGCGCTTCGCGTCCGACAGCCGGTCGAAGGTGCCGGCGTCCACGAGCTGCTGGCAGAGGTCGTCGTACTCCTCCGCCGAGCCGTCGCACCAGTGGACTACGTCCGGCTGGGCGAGCTCCGCGACCTGGTCGACCCAGGCGAGCAGCTTGTCGTGGGTTGTCGGAGCGGTGGTGGCGTGTGTCACGGCCGGAACCCTATATACGGTGCCCGCTGAGCCGTTCCATACACTCGTTTGGGTGCGGCCCGTCCTGCGCTTCGTGGCGTCCGTGATGATGGTCAGCGGGACGCTTCTCATCGCGGACGCCGGCGTGACCCTGCTCTGGCAGGAGCCCGTCTCCGCGTTCGTCGCGAATCGCGAGCAGGGCGAGCTGAAGAAGGCTTTCCTCGACCCGCCCCGGCGCGTGATCCGGAGGCAGCCCCTAAAGGGCGACGCGATCGCGCGCATCGAGCTCCCGAGCATCGGGGTCTCGGAGTACGTGGTCGAGGGCACGGACACGGCGAGCCTCCGGAAGGGGCCCGGGCACTACCCCGAGACGCCCCTTCCCGGCGACCGCGGCACGACGGCCATTGCCGGCCACCGCACCACGTACGGGGCGCCCTTTCGGAAGATCGACCAGCTCCGCCGCGGCGAGCCGGTCCACGTTGACATGCCGGACGGCCGGTTCGTCTACCGCGTGCAGCGCACCAAGATCGTGGATGACCAGGATCTCTCGGTGCTCGACGAGGCGGGCTACCAGCGGCTCGTTCTGAGCGCGTGCCACCCGCTGTACAGCGCCGCGCAGCGGGTGATCGTGTTCGCGCGCTTCGTGCGCAGGGAGCCCCCGCGCGTCAGGCGAAGCTGAGGAGCAGGAGCGCACCGGACTCGACCGACGACTGGTCGCGCGACTCGAGGAAGAGGATCAGGCCCACGACGAGGGCCAGCGAGATCGCGACGACGGCGGCCCAGTAGAGGATCTTCAGCAGCACTAACCGGGCTGGCGCCGCGGCACGAGCACCGCGCGCTTGAACTCCGCCACGAGCGTGCCGTCCTGCTTGTGCACGCGCGTGTGGACCTTCACCACGCCGCGGTCGGTCTTCGACTGCGAGGGCCTCACGTCGAGCACCTCGGACTCGGCGAAGAGCGTGTCGCCGTGGAACACGGGCGCCGGGTGCGAGAGCTCCTCCGTGGCGAGGTTGGCGATCGCCTTTCCGGATATGTCCGCG
>DASQTS010000093.1:0-3431 GCA_035641775.1 Thermoleophilaceae bacterium | reverse complement strand
TGCCCCCTGCAGGGCGGCGGCCGGGAGCACCTCGCGCCAGCCGTACTCGGACTCGAGCGCCTTTGGTGCCTCCTCCTCATCGGAGACGCGCTTCCAGACCTGCTTGAAGACCGTGCCGGCCGCGATAGCGCCGAGCACGCTGATCAGAAGCGACACCGGCGTGTAGAGCACCTTCGCCATCTCTACCGCCGTCCGATCGCCCGGCCGACCAGCAACCCGAGCCCGAGTGCGAGCCCGATCGCCGGGAAGGGGCGCTGCTCGGCGGTGCGTGCGACCTGCGAGGCCGCGTGCTTCGCGTCGTCAGGGGTCGTGCGCGAGACACGCTCGCGGGCCCCGTTCATCCTCGCTCTGATGTCCTTCTGCCGCTCGCGCAAGGCCGCCTTTCGCTCCTCAGCCTTCTCGGAGACGCGAGCCTTTACATCGGCCTTCTGCGCAAGCGCGTCTACGGTGTCGCCAAGCTCCGCGCGCGCCTCCTCAATCTCGTGCTGCAGCTGCTCCTGGTCCTTTTCCGGAGACGGATCACCGCCGGCGGACGCCGTCCGAGCGCCCCCGCGTGCCTGCATGAGCTCTCTGTCCTGCTCTTCGGTCGGTCGGTCGGTCATCGGCGCGCTCGCTCCTTTACGTGCTCCACGTCGTGCTGCACGCTTGCTATAGCGCGCTCTGGCTTGGGAGGCGTGGCTTGATCGACCTGCTTCTTGCCGAGTAGCGCAAGCAACCCCGCAGTAGCGAGCAACACGGCCCCCACGATCAGCGCCGAGATCCAAGGCTCGATTGCCGTTGCCATCAGCATGATCCCTGCAGCGATGACTGCGCCGGCGCCGTAGAGCGCCACCAGCCCGGCGCCGCCGAACATCCCGGCCCCGGCGCCGGCCCGCTTGCCCTTCTCCTGCAACTCGACCTGCGCTAGCCGCATCTCCTTGCGTACGAGCGTGGCGGTCTGTTCGGAGAGTTGCTGGACGAGATCACCCACGGATCTCTCTGAAAGCTCCTCAGTCCTCATTTTTCGGTCACCGTCCTTGATGGCCTATTTTCTAGTGCTACCCCCGTTCCTCTCCGGCTACCCGTCCTGGGAAATCGCTCCCAATCGCGCGCTCGCCAGACGCTGCTTCGAGCCCTCGCCGGACAGGCGTACATCGCCCCTACCGGCGTGCATCGTCGCTCTCCTGAGGCAGAGGTCGAGGTTGCAATCCTTCCGGGCGTGTCAAAGGCGAGCGTGGCCGCGGACCTCGGCTAGGTCACGGGCAACGACGCTGCACTCGGTAGACCGTGGCCGCCACCGGCCACAGCCGTGAATGATGCGCGCATGCGCGTCGGTGACCGCCGCCGAGTCGCTCGGTAACCGACCGTACGACTGTCTTCGGTACCTAGCGCCGCCTACCGGGTGGTGCGCAGTCCTTAGGAGATCGCCTTTGCGAGGTCCTCGGCCTTCTTGCGGGCGGCTTGGACCTCGCTCGCGAGTTGGCCGACCTGTTTGCTGGCCTTCTTGAACTGCTTCCCGGCCTTGCCGACCTGCTTGACCACGTCGTCCATGTCGCGGCCCGAGCCCGGCACTCGTATGCCAAGGACCCGCTTGGGCTTCTTGGCGAGCCGCGTACCTAGAACGGCGCCGCCGACGAGGCCGGCCGCGCCGGTCGCCATGCCGACGACGACGGCCTTGGAGCCGTTGGCGCTCGCCTTACCGCCGTTGCCGCCCGGTCCGGAAGAAGCGTTCCGGCTACGTGACGAAGCCGACGAGGGCCGCCGGCTGGACACGCTCGACCTGCTGTTCGTGCTCTTGGTCTTGCCGCCCGAGCGAGCCGACTTGCTGTTCGAGCCGCTGCTCTTTGAAGCGGTCGAACGACTACGTGTCGAACCGCTTGCTTTCGAGCCGTTTGAACCTCTCGTGGATCGCTTCTGCTTACTCGAGGAACTCGTCTTGGCCTGGGCCATGCCACCCCTCCTTGGGATTGGAAGCCCCGCCCTCTGCAATGCATACCCCCCTTAGTTGTTGCGCAAAACGTCTTTGGGGCACGTGCAGGACGCCGCCCGCGACGCTATAGCTGGCGCGAGGACCAGAGCAGCGCGGCCAGGATCACCGATGTCAGGCCGATCACCAGGCCGACGATCCAGCCCGCGACATCCTCGCCTACGAGCACCGCTCCCAGGGCCACGGCGATGCCGACGATTCCCCCGGTCGCGATGAGCCGCATGAAGCCGCGCTCGACCTTGGAGCGGCGCCGGTCGCGGCCGGGCACCATTCCCTGCGGCCGTTCGCTCTGTCGCGAATGGCGCCGAGTGGCGCGCTGTTCGGGTTCGGATGCCGTCACATCACCGGTTAGAGGCCGAGCTTGTCGCCCATCCCGCCCAGGTTGCCGAGCAGGTCCTGCGGGTCGATGCCGAGCTGGTCGAGCGTGCCCTTGTCGCGCTCCGGGTCGACCTGGTCCGGAAGCTGCTGGTCCGCCTGCTGTGCCTTGTCGTCCTCGCCGCGATTCCGCAGCAGCTCGAGGATCTTGTCCTTGGGTATCTCCATTCCACCCTCGTCTCCGGACCCGCTGGATCTAACCGCGATCCCGGTCCTCCGAGCCGTCCTCGCCGTCCTCGATGTCCTCGGCGACCAGCTCCTTGAAGGGGCGCAGCTTCTCGAAGAGCTCGTCGGGTGGAACCTCCTCGTGCGGCTCCGACTCGCCGACGAGCCAGGGCGCGGCCTCGACGGCCGTCCGCCATGCGGCCTCATCGGGGTCGGGGGCCGCTCCACCGCCGCCACCCCCGGCCGGTTCGGGTGCCGGCTCGACCTTGTCGAGGTAGACGTTCGTGTACTGCCCGCGCTGGGTCTCGTGGTGCTCGATGCGCACGTGCGAGCCCTTCAGCCGAAGGGCCTCCTGGCCGATCGACTCGCGGAAGGTCGTGTACTCGTTGCCCGACGAGTCCTTGACGACGTAGCGGGTGTTGCCGGTCCGCGTCTCGAACGTCATGACGTCCTCGATCTTCGTGACCGTGTCCATCGCAATGACCCTCATACCCGCCCATTTCCTGGCTCATGCCAGGGCGGCCTTGTACCAGTCCAAGGCCGCACGGAGGCCGCGGTCCAGGTCCCACTTCGGCGCCCAGCCCAGCTCCTCGCGGATCGCGGTCGAGTCGAGGAACTGACGGTCGATCTCGCCGTGGGGGACGCCCGTGCCCCGGATGTCGGGCTCCAACGGGCGGCCGCTGATCTCGATCAGGCGCGTGACCACCTCGAGCACCGAGCGCGGCTCACCCGAACCGGCGTTCCACGCGCGGCCGCGGTGCCGCGGGTCCTCGAGCGAGGCGGCCACCGCCAGATACGCGTCGGCCGCGTCCTCCACGTAGATGTAATCGCGCTCTGGCGTCCCGTCGGAGCGGATCACCGGCCGCTCTCCCCGGACGAGCGCCCTCGCGGTGTCCGGGATCACGCGCGCCCAGTTCACGTCGCC